>DATMFE010000106.1:0-53937 GCA_035556295.1 Ureibacillus sp. | reverse complement strand
CATCCACAACATCGACGAATACTTTATGTGCTTTAGCATCATGTTGGTCATTGTTTGTTATACCTGTTATATCCCATGCTTTTAAGCGTTCTACGTGTTTAACTACGTCTTTCATTACGTTTTCTTCGCCGAATAGCTCTGTTGCACACTCTATAGTAGATATATCAACACGGCGTCCTGGGCGTAATAGTATTGGTAATACACCTACTACTTGAAAATCTGCATCGTAGTTGTCTACCAAAAATTGAAGTAAGTTATGTAAGTTTCAGCAACCCAAGTGATAATTCTTGCGCTTGCAAAATGATTAATACCTATTCGGCAGCAATCATTGCATTATTTGAGAAGTCACTAATTGTAATATTGTAAGTTAAACGTTGTTAATGGTAAAATATCCCTAAAGTAGTTTAAGGTGGGGAATATTTTGAAAAAGATAAGATTTATTATGCCATTATTAATAATGTTTTTTATTATGGCTTATGGTACGAATAGTGCAAGTGCTGCAGCAGGAATCTCGATTTACATTAACGGAGAAAAACAGTCATTTAGTAATCAAGCGGTAATTGAAAATGGTTCTACTCTAGTACCTTTGAGAGGTATTTTTGAGTCACTCGGTGCAAATGTCCAGTGGAATCAACCTACTCAAACAATTGAATCATCAAAAGGTAATACAAAAGTATGGCTAAAAATTGGTTCAAAAAATGCTAAAGTAGATGGAAATGTTGTAAGTTTATCTGTTCCAGCACAAGTTAAGAATGGAAAGACGCTTGTTCCTTTAAGATTTATAAGTGAATCACTAGGTGCAAATGTTGAATGGAATCAAAAAAATGAAACAGTAACAATTACTGGCGATTCAAAAGATAGCGAATCAAAAGATGAATTGACTTCAACAGATCAGGTAAGTTATTTAAAGGATATTTCAAAATCATACAAATATAAAATATTACAATCCGAGTATTTGTACACGTTTAAAAAGGGAGAAAATGGTAGTAATTATTGGTATGAAACAAGACTACGAGATGGTGAAATCAATGAATATATTGAAAAAGAAACAGAAGATGGATTAACAGTTTCATTTGCAGATGTTTCTATCACCACTACAATTCCATACCCTCTATACTTAAATAAGTCATGGAAAGATCGTGGTTATACATTAAAAGTTACTTCTCTAAACAAAACCGTTACTACGAAGGCTGGTACTTTTAAAGATTGTGTTGAAGTACTAAGTAATGATGGGGTATATATTTATTTCGCTGAAGGTGTAGGAATTGTTAAACAAGTATATCAGTCCACTGGAAATACTTGGTATGAACTTGTTGATATACAGGATTCCTACTAAATTAAGAATTATTATGATATGTGTTAATTGGCAAGTAAAGTGAAATAGATAGTTGAGTAAAAATTTTAGTCACCTTACTATAGGTGGCTTTTTTTGAGTTAACTTTTACATATCAATATTACATATACGTATATATTGATATACACATATATGCATATATGATCAAATCGCCATGTAGAGTACTAATCATCGTCAAATTAAGCTTGTTTATAAACCCATATATTTCTTGTAAAATCAAAACTTTTAAACTATGATATATTCATATATGTCAGAGGAAAACGTAAGATGAGGAGGAGAAATATATGGCACAAAATAAAGAAGCAGTCGTAGTAACTTTTGGTAACTTTAAAGGTGGAACAGGAAAAACAACGAACAGCACGATGATTGCATATGCACTATCAAATATGGGGTATAAGGTTTTATTGTGTGATCAAGATCCGCAAGCAAATGCGACGTCTCTCTATTTAAAAACTAAATCACTAGAATCTGACGAAATAGTATCGTTTAATAAAACACTCATGACTGCTATTCAAGAAGAAGATTTAGGACAAATTGTAACAGAGGTTAAGGAAAATCTTTATTTACTTCCAAGCTTTAGTGATTTCGCATTATATCCACGCTTCTTAGAAAAGAAATTTCCAAATGATTCTACAGCACGTGTTCAGTACTTCTCTTCATTAATAAAACCTTTAAAACAAGATTACGACTTTATTTTTATTGATGTACCACCAACTATTTCAATAATCACAGATGCTGCACTTTATGCATCGGATTTTGTTGTGGTAGTGCTACAAACGCAAGAACGTAGTTTACAAGGAGCTGAAGTATTCACGGGCTACTTACAATCTCTTATTGATGATTACGGTGCGAACCTGGATATAATCGGCATTTTACCGGTACTAATGAAAAATGGTGCAGCTGTTGATTTGGCTACCCTAGAGAATGCAAAGGAAATATTTGGTCCTGAAAACCTTTTTGAACATGTTGTAAATAACATGGAACGTTTAAAACGATTTGATATAACGGGTATCACAAATGATGATATGCACGATCGCAAAGTACACAATAGCTACGAATCGATTGCAGGAGAATTTATTGCACGTTTACAAGCAGAATTGGTGGAGGTGTAATAATGAGCAATCTATTAAATAACCAAAGATCAAAGAAAAGATTACTAGACCGTGGTCCTAAAATTGTTCCAGATCAAGAATTCAAACTAGATGAAGTAAACGAAACTACAACAGTTGAAGTAGAAACTGAAAAACCTGTTGAAAAAGACACGAAACGTCGTGCTGATACTAGAATAACGAGCGTTCGGGTAACTAAAACAACAAGGAATAAAATAAACACCTTAATACAATTAGGCAAAGCTGAAAGTGTAGATCAGCTTATTGATATCCTGTTAGATGAATACATCGAAACTAACCTCGTAAAAGACGAAAAGAAAACTTACAATCTTGTATTCGAAATCATACAGAAAAAAGACCGTTAATAGATGAGTGGAGAATCCAAACGATATGAAATTTTAGAATAACCATGTATACAAAAATTAAAAGGACATTGATTCAGTAGTTAATACAACACTACGTAACAATGTCCTATATTGGTAAATGTAGAGCCGATGATACATTACAATCATTAGATGACGATTAAATCGGCAAATATTATTGAGTCTTATTTTGATTGATTCCGCTAAAGAGTAAATCTTAAGTATTCTTCTTCTGTGAGTTCAATTTCAATCTTTTTCATTGTCATCGTTTTTCACCTTATGACTTGCTGCTACATAGGATTTCCATAAAACTATTTCTTGTTTCCGTATATTCTCATGCCACAATCATCGTCATCTATGCATACCCATTCATATCTCGAAACTTCTTTCCAACCATCATCAAGATATACTTTTTTATACTCAATTTCTTCTTCGTTCGTGTTTCCGCAAACAAAACATTTTTCAGCCATTTCATTCATGCCCCTATTCCAACTATTTTTATGTAGAAAATACTATTTTTCTACACACAAATTTTACCATATACCATACAAATCAACATACTCCAATCACCTGAACTTGTTGGAATTCGTAATTGTTAGGTATAGCGAATTACACTTTGTTCTATGTGATACTTCTTAGGTGTAGCGAAGTTCATTTACAAATGTGTAATACTAAATTTCAGAGAGTAATAGTGAAGTGAAACGAGATAAGCATTTCCTTTGAATAGCAAAAATTTACATAATATTATTTTGGGGAGTAAACGTTGCCTAAATTGAGGGGTAATCTTGCGATATGATGACTATGTAAAAAATTTCAAAAAGCATAAAAGGATTTTAATTTTTTCTTGATATTTGTAGTAAAGGGGTTATATTAATTGCGATTTAAATTATAGATTAATTGGCTGTGTTAGAAGATCGAAAATTTCATCACGTTAGTGACTATTGATTATGCGACGAAATTGTTTGATCCTTTTTGTGGACCAGAAGCAATTTTAATTGGTGGTCCACCATGCCAAGTTTTTATAAACTTGAGTTTATTTGTGGTTCATTTAGTTATTTGCAGTATCTAGCAAAACGATAGTAATGATAAGGCTCATTGTGGTCTAAGTGCTGATTCATTGTACCTATTTTGATTACCATTTGATTGCAGAATAAAATTTTTAAAAAATTACTTCGATACGAAATAAAAAGACGTGGTGACTTTTCGTATTAGTCTCGTTTTGTTATTCACTATAGTTTTCATATATTTTTATATATATAGTTTATACGAAATTTGGCGCAATAAATTACGCGCTTAAATGCAATTAATTTTAAAAAAAGGAACTCTATAACGCATTTGATTATGTTTTCATGTTCGTATACTATCAGTTTAAATAGTATACGAGATTTGGAGGGGATATATTGAGCAATCCATTTAAACCAAAATTAGCCAAAGTTATCGAAATAAATGAAGATGCTGCTCGTAAAGACTACTACGATTCTTGGAGAAGATTTAACCAATTACAAAAGGCACCATTCACGGCTATTGATAACGTTTTTAAAGATAAGTATTTAAGTAAATTGGAAGCTGGACCACTCCGCCTATATCTTTACTTTAGCTTTGCTGCAAACAACAAACATGGTCATAGTTGGCATAGTATATCCACTATTGCAGAATTTTTTGGAACTCAAACTCGGACGATTGATAATTGGATAAAGGTTCTTGTAGACGAAGGATTAATATATCGACAAAGGGCTGGAAAGAAGAGTAATACCACTTATTTAATTCCTTTTAGCCATACCTTTCTTGTTTATCGAAAAAGAAAAAAATATAAGTATGATGACCAAGGTATGCTAAACGACTGTTTAGACGACATCAATAAACTGAAAGAAGTGTATGGGGAAATCGTTAAGGTTTATCACTTTTTTCAGCGGTCTAACGATAGACACGATAAAAATACAATTCAAGCACTATTCGTACTGTCTAAACGTCACGATGTAATAACGGCTAATATGATTACTTTAACGAAATTAGATGACATGGGAATTAATGAAACAGTGGTTGACGATATAATCCGTTTCAAAAGCCCATTTGAATTTGATGGAGAAAAAATTATGGGACTAGCATTCCCAGACAATCCAGTTTTCACCTCGAAAAAAACTGGCCAATATTTATTAGAAACTTTAGTTGATTTAGCGGAATCAGAAACATGGCAATTTGAAGATTTAGTGGAAGTAAAGTATGACGAAATTGATACACTGTTCCCTGAACAAGATGCAAAAAATGAAGAAGAATAGGAGAAATGCATAAGATAATGATGAATGAAAAAACAAAAGTCGGATATATCAAAGAAAAAGTACTACATTTATGCACTTCCGATAAGTTGAAACTTACTTTAAATCAACCAATCTTCATTAGTGATGGGAATGTAGAACACATTAAAAAAGAGCACCCCATTGAATATGAAAATTACTTTTCAGAATTGAGTAATATTCTTAGCAATCCAGATTATGTTGGTACTCATCCTAATGGAAGATCTCTTGAATACCTTAAATTTTTTGGTGACGGGCCAGAAAGAATATTAGTAGCAATACGAGCAACTAAGAGAGGAACACTTTTTGTAAGATCTCTTTACTCTGTATCTGAAGAAAAGTTTAATAGTTATATAGAAAGTGGCACTATAAAAAAAGTTGAGTAAAAAAGCGTAGCTAAATTAGCTACGCTTCCTGGTATTAATAAGAATTAGGTGGGGTGGCAATCCCACATCTCCAACAAGGGCGAAAGCTGCCTGTTCTTCCTCAGAATTCTTATTAATTATTAATATGTTTAATTTCACCCTTATTATACACAAAAGTATCTGATGTGGCAATTCCCTGTTCCAGACTGTAAAAAACATTTCATCTAATCTAAAAAAATGGAAACTTGTAAACATTGAAGTAGACATGCGTTTTTAGTATAAAAAGTGATCTGCCGCCAAGTAGCTCACAGACCATAGAAGGCTAAATACCCCTATATACTCTCAATTGCACAAACAGTCGAGAGTTTTTCCTTCAGAAGTACTTACTTTATTAATAACATAAACAAAATTTATACTAATGACCACTAGTATAAATTTTAATTACGTCTATTCGATTGTGTCCGACCTCTTTAATTACAATTTAGGCTGCAGCATCCCATGTGTACCCCTTATTCATTTCTATCGCCATACACTCTTGCACATAGTTATAACCCAAGCTATGAAATGTAAGGGGAATTTACCTCACCTTTGATATCCAAACGTCGTGCACGCTCTTCGAAGGTCTCTACAAGTTTCTATTTGATTTATTATCTGATGTGCCTGTTCGCCCTTAGAAAGAAACATACGCCCTCCTCGATCGACTTGTTGCAGTCGATCCATTAGGATACTTTTCACTCAACTGATAAAGCGACTTTTTGCCATTTCCCATTTTTGGCTTCAGTTTGAACTTGATACACACCCGTACGTAAAGCTCTTTCAGCTTGAGATCTACGCATGCAGACTGCATCTGCTACACGTATAATAACCATAATGTCTTTTGTTATGGCTGCTGTTTTACTGGCAACAGCCTGTTCAGTAAGTAATTGTTGCATAACTACATATTATTTTTTTCAGTTGGTCGTTACTTGCCAACTGGTGCTTCGTATTCGGCACTGAATCATGTATGTAACGAATCGTCCCTAAATCGTTTTTGATTGTTTTCAGTGAAGTGCCCTCTTCTTATCTGTGCTGAATGTATGCAAGTAGATGTTTATCCCGCAGATTCCAAAGATTCTTCATTTTGAAGTGTTCATCAAGGTAACGAATAAAGGATCGACAACTCGTTTCGTATCTTGCTCTTGTTGCATAAGATCCAGTTCTAGTGTGTTTAAAATTTTTCTCCATTTGCTGTTCAATCGCCGATTTTCCTTTTGGCATTTCAAGATTCCCCCTCTTAAAATAGGCAGACTCCACCCATTCCCAAAATTAACCGTCCCACGGATTTCCTCATCGAATAATCACGCTGCTAGTGAAATACTCCATCGTTAATACTGCTTTACCGCAATATTTGTAAATAACTCTTATAGAAATTATAAAGTTTAAAAAAACTAAAAATCTTTTAGATTTGTAGCTCTTATATATTCATTACCTTAACTTTTTACTTCGCTTTTAATTTTATAAAAAAATTTTTTGAACCAGAAAAATATACGCATATACGGATATACGAATATATGTGTATGTCTATATATTCATATATGTATATATCCGCATATCAATATGTTTAAAACTCAATAATATCAATGGATTCAATTTGATACATCATATACACGTATATGTATATATTGGTATACGAGTATACCGGTATATACGCATATTAATATATGTATATATGCATATATGTTTAAGAAAAAATCAAAAAAAACCTATTGCAACAACGTTTTTGAAGTCCTATAATTCTAATTAAGAAAATTATGGCAAATAAAAAAGCCATTCCTTATGTCTTTGGCCGGACTGGAATGACTTCACGAATTTGCTCTAGTAACATAATCCAAAGTGAACGCTAACCCACAATTGAATATATGATGCCAGTAGCATAAAACCTATGTGCGGGAACACATAAGGTTAATATATCATTATGATATTGATGCTTAAATTATAACAAGGCAATATTTAATTTTCAATAAAAATAAGCCAAATTCTGATTATGGGCTATTTTTTAGTATGGAAATTTTTACTTTGATAGCTTCTGGCATTCACTAATTCTAGTAAGAGGTGATACCAGTGGCTATTTCTATTTCTACTAATCTATTAAAAGATATATATAACACAATCCTTCATAACGGTTTAACTACATATAAAAAGATTGGATCAAGTGCATTTCTACCTGAACGATTTGCTGCAGAGAAAACAGATCGCCAACATAAACAAGGTGCTGTCTTTGTCGTGCGTGATAAGTCCGATTTCACTTCAAAAGGTGTTAAAGGTTACATCATAACTTCTAAAGAGACACTTTTAGAAGATGCACCAACACTTTCCCATTTCACACCTAATGTCTTCCGTAAATACGGTTATGCAGATGATACGCGCCGTATAATCAAGGGCTTTGAAGAAAAGAACTTATTGCAAATCAACACATTTGTAATCGATATCGATTCAAAACGTCATTCTGTTCAAGATATCCTTTTAGCTTGTGTAGACCACAGCATTGGCTCCCCTACTCTAATCATAGAATCAGCTCGTGGCTACCAAGTCTATTTCGTTCTTTCAGAACCACTGTTCATATCCAATAAAAATGACTTTAGAGGCTTAACAGTAGCTAAGCGAATCTCTGACAATCTAAAAAGAAGCCTTAAAACTGTTGATGCAGACCCGTTCTGCAATGATTTTGGTTTCTTCCGTATACCAAAAATAAACAACATAGCGTGGCTGCAACTTGAACAAACTTACAGTATGGCTCAACTTATCGATTGGTCCCGTCGTCAAGATGATGACCTGGAGCGACCATTATTTAACGTGCCTTCAAACCTAACAAAAACTTCAGTTATGCAATCAGAATGGTTTACAAAACTAATACATGCAGTAGATATTAAAGGCTCAAAAGGCCGATTAGGGCGTAACAATGCAATGTTCACGCTTGCTTTAGTATGCTTTTCTGAAGGTTGGGATAAAGAGCGTACATATGATTTCTTAGATGAATTCAATACGAACTTAAAACATCCCCTACCCTCTTCGGATATTCAAACACTATTAAACTCTGCATACTCTGGAAGATACAAAGGCGCGAGCAAGGAGTATATTGAGGCATTATTAGCTGAATACGTAGAAGGTGGCACATCAATCCAAGTAAAAATAGGATTCAAATTTGGCTGGTATAAATTCAAGAAAGAACGGAAGGATCGGGTTCGCAGCCATTATGAAGAATGGGAACAAGATATTATTCAATACATTTCGGCTGAAAAGTCAAACTCCGAAATGTTTCTTTGGCGTTCGCAAAAAGAGATCTGTGAAGCAATCGGTATCCCACAAAGTACATTAAATGCAGTCTTAAAACAATCTACAAGACTAATAAAAACAACAACTGGTAAAGGCCGTAACGCGAAAACTGGTTGGACAAGCGTCACCCTGTTTATGCAATATGTACTTCAACTTTCTCTTAAACTATCGCAAAGTAAAACACTATATCGTATTGGTTTGCAAAATGTAGTGGATGAATGGATTGGAGAATTGGAACCAGTTGCAGGTTATGAAATATTGCTAGAATCTCTAGAGAAATTAGATATTATTTCCCCTACCTACCATCACGAAACACGAAAAAGTCGATCAGGGTAACTTAATACTCCAATCTGCCTTAACATATTTCTAGTTACGTATCCCTTGTTCTCAGGAGCGTATTGTAACTGTTGTATTTGATATATCTGATATGAATTTTATGTATTACTTAATCTAGACTTTCTATATACTATGGATCTATTATTAACTTTTTATATTTAAAAAAAGGGCGTGAAGGGCTTTAGCCCAGCCCCCTATTGGAGAACATCTCGGCCCCTGCCAGGCGGTGATATATAAGTTACGTGTGATGATATGGCCGTTATATCAAACTAGATGCAGAGTTATTAATCAATAAAAAAAACACAAAAGTGGAAATTTCTACTTTTGTGAGGTTAATATGAATGTTTGATTGATAATTATATCTAATACACCACGTATAGTTAATATATGCTTATCTATGTTTCGTATAGATTGATCTGTAATATGAAGAACCAGATGGTAAAGGTTTAGAGGTTCTTCTATTGGCTCGTGTCTTTTTCAGATATAAGGACTTTAGCTTTTTATGTAATAAATCATCAATGGGTGGGTTGCTTATAATGATTGTTTTAATGTCTTCAGGTTCAATATAACGGTCGGCAATTTTAAAACCTTTTTTGTTCATTTCATTTGCAGTTTTCTCAAGATTCCCTTGTTGCATATAAGTGTAAATTACGTGTTGTCTAAAATCTTTGGGCTGGTAATTTTCAATTAAATCTACATAGTCTTGAATCACTTTTAAATCTTTTTTTGCTTGATCTAGAGTACGAAAGTTTTTCATGAATGTCCCTCCCTATAAATTTTATATTTACACTTCCATTTTATAGAAGTTATGTCTGCTATGTCTAATTTTGTTGAACGATTATTAAAGGAATGTAGGCATTTTGTGAGAACTTTATGTATTAAGGGAGTTGAGGAGCTATGTCTGATACATTGAATACAACAGATATATCAAACATGTCTGATATATCAAACGGGGATATGGTCTACGACACTTTAATGGTTAGTAACATTTTAGGTGTCCAGGAGAGTACAATCAGAAAGTACTGTGCTCTAATGCAAAAACATAACTATGAGTTTAATAAAAATTCAGTAGGGCACCGAATCTTTTATGCCAAAGATATAGAGGTTATAAAGAAGATTATTGAGCTTAAAAACAACAGTTCATTAACATTAAATGAAGCAGTAAAAACAATATTGAACTCTGATATAGACGATATAACAGATATAGAAACTACATCGAACCAAGACTACAGCAAGCTTCTAAACGAATTTAAATCATTCCAGACAGAACAAATGAACTTCAATAAACAACTGCTAGAGCAACTAGAAAAACAAAATAACTATATAAAAAACAGCTTAGAAGAAAGAGATCGTAATCTAATGCATTTACTTAAAGAATCAATGGAATCCAAAAAGCAAATAGCGGTGGCCATTGAAGAAATGAAAGTAGAAAATGAAAAAAAGAAACGATCCATATTCAATTTTTTTAAGAAGTAAATATTTATTGTCTAGAAATCTAGGAGGATTTTGGTTGCTATTTGATCTAAATTTTGTCGTATTAATATCGATTGAGACTGGAGAATTAAATGTGATATGAATTTAACGAATGAGGAAAAGTATAAAATTTATTTAGAGGAAAAGAAAAGAATAGAAATAGAGGAGGAAGTTAAGCGTAAGCAGCGGGAAGAAGATATGATTAATTCATTAACTGAAGTTGAAAAAAAAGATATTTATAATGAAATTAATGAAAAAAGAATTGTTTATGCTGGAAAAAATGATATTAAACAACCTCAGATAACTGATAATGCAATTGGATGGCTATCGGGTTTAGGATTTGTTTTTATCTACTTTTTTGTAAGTATGTCTGGTGCTTTTATTTTTGGTATCGGTTGGTTTATTTTATATATGATCTTACGTTCAAAGAAAATACTAATTACAACGCCAGAGATACAGTATAAGTGCCCAATATGTAATCATAATCATACTGCCTTTTTAAGAATTGAGGAAAAAAATGAAATGCTTAGTAACGATTACATTAAAGCAAGATGTTTTAGATGTAGCGAAAATTTTAGCTTAGTAATTGATAAATCCATCTTAGATAGTATCACCTTAAAATAACAAGATGCCATTGTAGATATATCATATATGATAATGCATTTAACCATTAGTATGAATACGATGTCATTTAGAGGAAAAAGCGTAATTTTTCAGGGGGGATCCAAGATGATAAATCATCTACAAAAGCGTATCTACCCATCAAGAAAATACATTATGACACCTTTAAATACGCCAAATTTTGAAGAAAAAAAGAAAATCGCCGAAATCATTTTTTCTGAGAAGTATGAGAATGTTGATTCCATTTTGAATTACAACTATGATCAAATGCGCACGGTCCTATCAAATCAAAATGTCGTTTGTATGGGAAAACCTAATCAACCAGATGAGATTTGCATGTATGTTTTTGAGGTAAAATTCAATGAATCCTTTAAATTTGGGGGATTTGACGAATCAGGTGTTCCTTATTTAGAAATGCTTAATTAATGAAGATCTCTATAAATAAGAAGACCAATAACCCGAATAACTTCAACATATATGGGTTTGTCAGTAAAATACTAACGTTAAGCAAAATATCGCATAAAAATCGATTCCAAAAATGTCATAAAGGAACCGATTTTTTTAATTTGTTTACTTCAACCAACTCGCTGGTTAGTACAACATCAGTGGTTCAAAAATCTTTATTTTTTTTTACGCAGAAATTTTAAATAAAGCAAGAAGGAAATTAGTAATAATATTGCATAAAACCATATTGAACGATACCAAACATTCTTAAATCCAAACCAAAAACTCGCATCAGGTGAAAGTGAATAAATTGACACTTCAATATATAACATCAAAACGAATAATAAGAACAAAGGAAGAAAAAATATCCATATTAAAAGATTGGATTTCATAAAAGTCACCTTTCAATTTCACAAATATATTAATAGCTGTAAATTTAATGCTATCAATGGAAAGAAGTTCCTAAACTAAACTCCCTTTTTATAAAAAGACGTTTCTGCTTGTTTCAGAAACGTCTCCGTTAGCTTAAGACTTTCTTTTATCTATCAGCAGTCCAACTATAATTCCCAATAAAATATTGGTTATTAAAATAGGGTTAGTAGCCTCTACTGTACTCATAAGAATAAATGTTAAAACACCCGCAACTATTGCAAATAATATAGCATTATAAGACATAATTTCCTCCTAATTCTAAACCACAATATGACTATATTTTACTAAAAAACTGAAGCCTTATTGAAGTATTCTGCCCCAGTAGTGTATCAACATCAATAAAGTAGAAGCCATTAACAATAATGTTCGGTCCATATAGAATAGTATCCTTACGCTATCCTATATTGAGTAAAACTTGTTTTGATTTTACATAAGTTCAATGTTGAAAAAGGGAACTAGTGTTCTTATAATAATATTATCATTTGAAGAAGAAAGGATCCTGCTGCATGAGCCAATCATCTGATTTAAAATTAAATATCCATTTATATGTCATCCTAGATTTAGCAATTAAATCACTGCAGCAAGATAAAAAGCATTTCGAATCATTCAAATTAAATCGACCATACTTAGCCTTTTGTGAAAAGCAAATATCACTTCTAAGTGAAGAATTTAAAACAGTATCTAGGGCGCTCAACAAGCAAGGTGCAAAATATGAAAAATATCAACGTATCAATAAGACTATTTGTATATATAGCTTTAGATACCGTGGAGAAATCCTACCTTTTCAATACAATGGTGATCAACTTTTAGAAAAAGTCGAACAAAAAATCATGCGTACTTGGAAGTTATTGAAAGGGAATGACCAGAACGAAACAACTTGGAAAGATGATTATGTTTTCCGGGGTAAGGAAAAACCAATTTAAAAGGGATCCAGACACTCCGTTTCCACGTTGCTTTAATACGTTTATTTTTTATTTAGGTTACCAAAATAAGGTTTATTAAGGTTACTTAATTGTTTATAATAAAGGTAACTTTAATAAGGGGGATTCTTTTATGGAATGTCAAAAATGTGGTTCTACTAATGATGTTGTAGGTTTTTATATTGGCGAAGTTAAACACATGCTGTGTGTAAATTGTCGGAGTACATTATTATCGAATCCAGGAGTTGGGCGACCATCAATCGGTATTACAAAAAAAGTATCTCTTACACTGGATGAAGAAGATTGGAATTGGTTTGATACTAAAGCAAAAGGCAATCGTTCGCAATATCTAAGAAGTTTGGTTCTGAAAGAACAATCACCAGAAAGTGAATGGAGTAACAATGCTGCACTTGGATATGCAATATTGGGAGCACAAAAGCTAGGTTATAGTGAGGAAGAAATCGAAAAACTTGTACTTGCGATTTATAGCCAATTTGATTGGAAAACTGTAGATGAAGCAAGAGACGTTTATAATAAATCTTCTTACTAAGGGCTCTTAGTAAATAAAGGCAACCTTAACGGGTTGCCTCCTTAACATGATAAATCCTGTTTTGTCACCTGAAGCCCAATCCCTTCAATAATCCCCTCAGCAATCGCATCGACCATTTTATCAAATTTAGAATCAAATATCTTATTGTCGATGCTATTATCAATAAAACCTACCTCAATTAAAACGGCAGGGGCATATGTCTCTCTTAATACGTGGAAATTAGCTTTTTTCACACCACGGTTTTTAAAGCCAATTTTAACTAATCTATTTTGAATTTCCTTCGCAACTTCACCTGATTGCGTATTATTAGTGAGATAAACAAATGTTTCAACCCCGGAGGCATGCTCGGGTTTAAAAGCATTGCGATGTAACGAAATAAAATAATGTGGACGAACTTTTCTTTCGTAGTTACTACGTTCTTCTAACGACAAGAAATTATCGCTTTTTCTAGTCTCTTTTACATTAATACCCACTGAGCGCAACTTTTTCGCAACGGCCATACCTAACTTCAAAACATCGTCTGCTTCCTTGCGTCCCTGATATACCGCCCCTGGATCCTTCCCACCATGTCCGTAATCCAGCATTACCACTACCATCTTTAATACCTCCATTCTAATCAATATCATTACAAAAGTGGAAAATTCTAATTTTCAAAGGTGGAAATTTATAAATATCAAAAGTAGAAATTTCTACATCACAAAAATACAACTTGCAAAGGTGGAAATTTCTACTTTTGAAAATATAAAAACACTGTTACCATCAAGCCAATACCTTCTCACCTGGCGAAATAGAAATATTAATTCTGCTTACATCGATATAAGCCGACTGCGTATAATGTCTCGTCATATCTAATGATTTATGACCAAGGAGATACTGTATTTTTTCAATAGGCACATCCTTTTCCAACAATAAAGTCGCAAAGGTATGTCTCAATACGTGGCAGCTAAATGGAATCCCATACTTTTTCGAGAAGTTAGCTGCATGCGTTTGTAAAGTACGTCTACTCATACGAAAAACGGGGATACTCGACACATCTAAACTAGTTACATACTTAGCTACAACTTCAGCTGCTACCGGATCCACAACTGGAATGTACCGGTCGCTCCCCCATTTAGCATTCTTTATGTTGATAAATAACTGATTGTTTTCCATTCGAAAATCGTCTCTTGTTAAATTAGTAACTTCACTTATACGGGCACCTGAACCAATTAATAAATAAAAGGCTGCTCTCGCATTAGGTTGTAGCGAATCTATAAAACTGAAAAATACACGTAACTGGGAATCAGTTAACCGTTCTTGACGATAATTTGGAACCCTGATTCTTAAAAGATTTGTTACGGGATTAACTTTTACTACCTCTCGTAATACTAGATACTCAAAGTAGCCTCTTAGACAAGAAATAAAAGCATTAACTGTCCGTTCTGATTTGTTTTGCATTAATAAACATTCTTTAAAATCAAGTAGATCGGCTGGCTTCATTTCTTCTAATCTATAACCCTCGTTGTAAACCCATGAAAGGAAAGTCGTTAAATGGTATCTATAAGTTTCAACTGTATTTAACGCCTTCCGTTCAAGTCTTAAATACTTTAAATATTCCTCCATTAACATCCTTTACACCTCCATAAAAAATGCCCAAAATTAAAACTTGCACATAATTGGAAATATGTCGTATATTGATTTCGTCAGGGAGCAAAAAAAAGAAAAAATTTCTAGCTACTTTCTGATAACTTGTTATTTAATTTGTTGATACATTCAGTCAGACCTTCGATTCTTTTTTCCATACGAATCAACAAATATATGGAGATTAAGAAGGAAAATCCGTAATCGAAATAACTGAATAGTTCATCCATTTTTTAGTCCCTCCCTTTAAACTGAAATTCAGTCCTTACTTTATCTGTACTGACTGGAATTTTTAAGATATCACCAAAATTTTGACCACATGTTTTACAAAGATCTAAATCACCTACTAGGTATGTAGCTGTCTTTGCATCAAGTATATCTAGTTTAAAGTAGATATCTTTTACACGATTACAACACTCACATTTCTTGTAGACTGTGTGAGCGAGTGTTGTTATAGAAATAGCCTTTATAATATAACAACCTCCTTCACTTTCTTATAAAATGGGCCAGGCATGAAATGCCCTTCACGCCTGGCTGCTGCCCTTACTCAACTGTAATATCGAATGAGTTTGTAACTGTATCAATAGTTTTTGCACCCTTCAATTTAGCTGGAGCCCCTTTATCGCCATTGATTTTATAGAAAACCTTTAAGTCGTTTGCTAACTCCATTACAGCTTGTACCTCCTCAGCTGTTAAATTATCTTTAGGATCCACTATACTAATGGCTACATTTTTGCCCTCATAGTTTTCGAAATTCATTTGTAATACAGATTTAGTCTGAGCCATAATTTCACCTCCTCACTTGTAAAATTCCAAAATCCTACCGATTAACCATTAATTTCATCATAACGTACGCGTTCAGCATGAGAAAAGCTGTGTATAGTTAATCTACCTAAAGCTTCTGCAAATTGGAAAAACTCATTTTCGGTTAGATCATTACGTACGTCTGAAAGGGTAACTTTCTTAGTTACTAGTTTTCCTTCATCATCTTGGTCGCGAAATACCAAGACCATATTAGTGCGCTTATAGTTTGCTACTGCCATGGTTCCACCTCCTTCCATTTAAGGAAATTATATAAATTACTTAAAAGTATGTCAGCACTTTATATAAAGCTTTCATAAATCAAAATGCATCTCTTATTTGACGAATAAAAAAATCGATTTGACAAAAAAGTCAGCTCTTAAATCAAACACTATGGTGCAGGTTTCCATAGTGTTTGATTTTTAGAGATGCACATCTATGTTAAAAATGGCTGCGGAAGCAAGCCAAAAAAGGATTGCTTCCGTAGTTGTTTTTAAAACATAGATGTATACTTTTTTGTCCAAATCGATGAATTAGAACGAGAGGGCACATGATGAAATAGCAAGTCGTTATAGCAGATACATCAAGCATAGCATCTATAACGAGTTGCGGTTTCGCACAATTCGGCTAAATAACTAAGGACTATGAAATAATTGTGGCCGAGTTGTGCGAAAATTTCATGATGTGCCCTCTAACTTAATAGTTTGCAGGATTAATTTAAAGGAAGGAGAAATCTGTGGCGTAATACTTTGCTGTTAGTTGGGATATATAACGAATTAGCAGATCGTCTTTATAGAGGGTATATCAAAAGTGGAAACATCGTGCTACGGTTGTAAAAATTTAAAATTCATCTGTGTAATCGAATTTCTCGGAAATCTTCGGGAAAATTCGAATGGATATCAAGAAAATAGTATAATAAAATTACCCAGGAGAGTCATTTTTAGTAAGAAGGGCTGGAAATTATGGAAAAGTGGAAGAGTTTACTATGTGTAACAGGGCTTATTTTATTGGTAGGTTGCAACACCAACGATGAAACAGCATCAATCAATTCAAACGGTCAAACAACAACTGGATCTTCTGAACCCCCTATTGAAAAACCGTCTAATAAAGACTTGAATACTGCTTTTCTTGATTACATGGGAGTAGATGAGTTGGAGCATTGGCGAGAGCTTAACGCTGTAGGCGATGGAGAAGAAAAAGAAGAACTGGAAGAAATAGTATTAATTGATGCAGACAAACTTGCAAAAGGTTGGGGTATTGAATATCCATATGAAGTTATTTTGCCAAATATCGAAGCATATCTACAACGAGAAGGTTTTGAAACGGTTTCTGCTGAACTAGTATTAGAATATCTAAATGAACTATATCGTATTGAAGGTTTTCAACAAAATATTTATGACAGCATTTCTTATATTGCTGCCCGACTTGAAGAAGATAACACACAAGAAGTGAGAGCTGTATCAAACGAAGAGTGGCAGATATTAAGTCAAACACAAAAAAATGTTCTCGCTAAACAATTACTAAAACAAAGTACCATGTATGCAGATTTTCTCCCAACAAGATATGACATGGAAGATATTCCACCTGAACTTTTAACATTCCTTGTGGATAGATACGCACAGGTATATGATACTTCCTACATTCCAAACGTCATGCACTATATGGAAAACGTGTTAAAAGACATGTTACTCGCAGAAGACCATATGGTAACAATTCTTAATCACTTAGCAAACGGTTTTAATACAAAAGATTACTATATTTTAGACTCAATATATACAGGAGACTCGACTTACTCAAGCGGATTTAGTGAAGAATCTTTGCAATACCAATCTTTCAATATGGAGTTTGATTTTATTGAGACTATAAAAATGGACCCATACTTGGACACATATTACGGGGTTGTTGATATGACCTATTCATACACCGCAAATAAGGAAAAATTAAAGGAATATGAAGAAGAGAATAACAAACCCTATCCCGAAGAACGCTTATTTAACGGTGGTAAAGATGTCACTGACAAAAAAGTTCGAACTCTTGTAGTAATTAAAAAGAATATTGACACAGAGTTTGGTTTTGCCGTTCGTTCGCTTTATGAAATCGATGGCAATACTAAGTTTGTTTCTGAATTTATCAAAAACTAATGATTAAAATCGGAAAACACCTCGCAAATTCAATGCGAGGTGTTTTTTTATTTAACTAGTTTAATTTTAAATCCTATTTTTAGGAAGGAAGTAGACTTAAAGTGAAACTAACTTGGAGGCGGAGTGTATGTTTCAAATGAACTTAATAAAGAAATTAAAAACTTCTTTTGAAATAGTGCTATCGAATGACAAGAAGTTATTATGTCATACAAGGGGTTGAATAACAGTCATATTTGATAAAGAAACTTGGGAAAAAGTTATAGAATTGAAAAACTAACATTGTATAAGCTCTAAATATACCTCAAAGTCATTTTTATTATCAACAATTTCCCCAGTTAAAAAGCCGTTCTTAATATATCCAGCTATATCTAATGTCACATAATTGCTGGGTCTTTGAAGCCACTTTGTAGCAGTAAGTTCAATATATCCAGTATTTTCATCGTATTCATATTTCATTTCATATTTCCTGGAAAGTATACTTGGATTTTCAGGTAAAGGGTAAAATATGCTTTACTAATTCTAATGTATCAATAAAATTAGTTTTTTTATTACATAAGTGAGTTAATTTCATAATTCTAATACCTACGGTATCAAGGGTTTATAAACAATAAAAAATGGGCACCTCCCCAATTTGGTATAATTTAAGCGACTAAACCAAATCCATACCATGAGGTGAATGCCCTATGACTATTGTAAAACAAATTAGTCTATTTGACATCCAAGATTTATTTATAATGCAAAGTTCACACCGTTTTGATGCTATTTTTTCCGCAATAGATGTACAACCAATTTTTAATCTGTTTTCCAAAAAAACAATGCGTGGTGCACCACGTGAATTAAACTATGGTGCGATGATTCAATCTTTAATTATTCGCATAGTTGAGCGGATTCCAACTATAAAGGATTTAGTTAAACGCTTAGTAAATGATCCATTATTTCGTCTAGATTGCGGGTTCCTAGTTTCTGATGTGGTTCCGTCTGAAGCTTCCTACTCACGAATGATTGAAGTTGTGAGTCAATCCAATATACTAGATCAAATGCAAGATACCTTGATTCAGACAGCGATGGTCGAAGGCTTCCTTTGTGACGAACATATCGCGATTGATGCCACACACTTTGAATCACGTGACGCTTCAAAACCTTCTGAGAAAAAGGATTCTCCATCACCAAAAAAACGTGGTCGCAAATCAAAAGAAGAACGTGCAGCTTGGCTGACAGAGCAAGCTCTATTAGAAGTAAATCAATCGACATACGAAAAAGAAATAAGACATCAGCTAGATATACCACTTAAAACACTTTGGTATGACGCTCTAATTGAACCTAATTGGGGTATTAAGAAAAATAGTGATGGTAAAAATACGTTTTGGTATGGATTCAAAGGACATCTAGCGGTTTCCACAAAGAGCCAATATATCGTGAGTCGATTAATGACATCTGGTAATCTATCAGATAGTAAAATCGCCATACCTCTTCTAAAGAAGGCTGAAAGCCTTTTACCTAGGCATTTTACAACTGCAATTTTAGATGCAGGTTATGATTATGAACCAATTTACCGTCAGCTTCATACCTATCGAATGCGTGCCGTCATCCCTTACAATGTACGAAATGAAGGTGATTATATCGGTTTTGATGCACATTTCAGGCCAACTTGTGTACGTGAACATAGTTACTGTTATGACAGTTTTGATGAGAAATATAGGTCATTAAAATTTACGCGACCAAAAGAATGTGCAACATGCCCATTGCGTAAAGACTCACTTTGTCAGAAGGTATTTAAAATCAAGTGTGAAACTGATATTCGAAAATTTACTTATCCTGCACGTGGTTCTGAACTTTGGAAACAACTTTATAAGGAACGTACTGCCGTTGAACGTGTCAATGCATATTTAAAACAGTATTTTCAATTGGAAAATGTTCGTCATAGAACAGGTATGAAAGCAAAATTACATTTTAATCTGTTGACGTTTATTTATAATGCCTGCAAATTAGCAGTTGATCGTATAAATGCACAGTTAACCCATATAAATTCAGCAGCTTAATTTTTTAAAAAAAGAAATCTAACAATGGGCGAAGCCCAAGCCATTTAAAAAACTGATTTATGAAATTGATTCAAGTACTAAGGTAAATGGGGGTGGAAAGCGACAATAAATGAATCTATAAAATAAAAGTAATCCTTCTCAATAAAGTTCGGGGCGTCATGAAATTTTCTTGTAGCTCGTCATAGTTGCTTGTCAGGAAGCTTTTACTATGACGAACTACAAGAAACCGCAACTCGTTATAGATGCTATGCGTGATGTAACTGCTATAACGAATTGCTATTTCATCACGCCCCGCTGCTTTCTAAATTGAAATATGATTCTAATCGGGTTTTCTTCTATATATATATATAAGATGGAAAAGAACTTACATATTAGGGGGACCGGATCTGGTTTTCATATCTAAAAAATGTCGGGGCATCATGGAAAAATTCACGTCATGGCAAGCATCACGTGAATTTCTTTCCATCATGCCCCTTAGTACTTAAGCGCAATTTGGCAAAAATTTATACATCTATGTTGTAAATTCAACTGCGACAACAAGCTTGGATCGCTTGCTGCCGCAATCAAATTTAACATAGATGTGCAACTCTAAAAATTCCAGCATGATGGAAACCTGCGCCATCATACTGGAATTTAAGAGTTGAAATTTTTGTAAATTGCTTTTGAGTTCAATAGATTATTGTTGTATATATTTATTAATCATATTATTGATGTTTAACTTAAATTCACCTTTTATCCATTCGTGGAATCACATATTTTAGGACTGTGTGCTTCATACTATCATTTGCGTCGACATTGTCTAGTAAATAATTATCTACAAGCGCGCTAACAGTAATTGTATCGTCTTGCAATGATAATGTATGTCCGAACGTAAATCCAGCTTCTTCAAATGCATTTAATTCGTCTAAAATATAAGTATCAATCTTTTCTATTTTTGCTCCGTTATATTCGAAATAAGCTAATTTGTATGAAGGGGTATCCTTCTTCTGCCAGGCTTGAGCAGTTTCTGGTGTTTCTAGGGCATAAAAACCGTTTTCTGTTGGTAGTACGATTGAGGTAATCTCAATTGCGTTCTCTATCGGAGTCCCGTCAGGATTTCTAACTAAGTCCTGCTTTTCTATATCATAGATAGCATATGACGGAGGAATATTTGAATCATATTTCAAAGTATCGCTTATTCTAAGTAAATAATAACCACGATCTAAGTCGAGAAAATATGGATGCATTCCATCTTTTTTAAAGTCAATTAAATCAGGTATTTCCATAAAAGGTTCATAGTTTTCATTAAGCAATACTTCGGAAAATAGATCAATCGCTGACTCACCAGAGTTTCTTTCCCCTACCTTTTTAAAAAATTTTAAATAAGTACCCTGTAAGGTTGTAACTATACCTGGGTGTTCATTTTCTGTTAATTGTATTTCGTTAAATAGTTTTAATTTACCACTTTCTTCTACATCATAAGTTTGTAACGTTAATTTATTTTCGTTAATTAATTGATTATTTTTTACTCCTAAATTACCTGTTAATGGTGTTTCAATATCCTCTGCGAAGATTTTCCCACCTTTTACAACGGTCACATAACTTTTGTTAACACTGGAGTCAAAAGCAATATAAAATTGTGTATCATTTTTTTCAATATAAAATAGGTCTATATTTGCATGCTTTTCAAATTTTTCACTAAGTTGAATCCTTTCTGGGTGATCTTGAGTACTCTTTCCTGAATCATTACTGATTGAATTATTTACTGATTCCTCATTTTTAATATCGTTGGATTTTATTGTTTCATTATTACCACAGCCGGCACTTAACAAAATTGTGAAAAGGCATAAAATAACCTTTTTCAGCACGAACACCCCTACATAAATTAGTTAAACTCTAATAAGTCCCAACTATTAGAACAATATATAGATGCTACTTAAACTTTTTCTACACTTGAAAGTCTGACCTTGCTATCAAAAGTCCGCTTACAAGAGACGCTATTTAATCATCATCCCTTGCATACCAAGGTTTTCCGTAGTCACTTTTTTCTCGTTCTTTCTTTTCATACCAACTCGGAGTACCATAATGTTTTTTCTCATTATCTAAATCAATTGAAGATTGTGACCACCCATAATGATTTGTATCGTTGGTGTCTTCAGAATTACTTCTGGAATGTGATCTTGAAGATCGTCCACTGCCTGAATAATCCTCATTATAATCCTCATATGCCCCGTCATAATTTGAGTTAGATAAAGAACTAGGAGCTCCTCCACCTATAATTTTACCAAATCGTCTAACAACTTTATCAAATGTTTTATTTGTACCCATAAAAGAAAAAATACCAACTACACAGAAGCCAATAAGTAATAAACTAAAATATGACTCATTGTTGGAGGTCATACCATTTAGAAAGTTACTTGTTATAAATTGGAATATCTCATTTATATTAGAAAATGTATCTCTATTACCTAAAATATTAAATAGTAGAGCTAGCCAATAACCAATAACGCCACCTGTAATCGCATAAGTTCTAAATCGGAAAATTAAGGGGACAATTGCGGCCCCGAATCCAATCAGAAAGTATTCATATAACGGGAAATTACCTTTTCCATAGACCATTAAAAATGTAAAACTGGTTAGAAAAAAACCATAGGCAATTCCGCAATATATACGTAGTTTTTTTGCTTTCGCTAATGATGAGAAGAGCAAGATCACAGTGTGTAGAATAAAAATCATTAAAGCCGTTTGCAAATTAATTACACCTAAAAAACCTCCGATAGGGAAAATTAACCCTAAGATCATTAAGTAAATATCAACTTTAAAAAACAATATTCAAACCTACCTTTATATTTAATTGATTATCAACATTCATTGTAGTACTGCTTATATACAATAGAGGGATCATGGTAAAGATGATTGGGCGGTGTGAAGCTTATATTATTGAAAAATAGAGCTCTAGCTAAATTTATAGCTGGAACTCTTTATCTTTTGATTTCAGTTAACTAAATAATACTTTTTTAAATGGTTTACCTGGTTAATATAAGCTTGGAAAATTCAATTAACAAGACTAATAGTGTTCTGGATCTCTCTAATACATACAAAAATAATGAAGATAGGGAAAACTTGTGGTTTTCTTGTGGCAAATATGAACAATGTAAGAAGGCAGTTGGTAGATCGATTAAATCGAACTGCCAACTGCCTACAGTAAAATTTGACTTATTAGGTAGCTATATAAGCCTACCATCTTATTTATAAAATTAATTGTCTAAGTATGCTCCACATCTGTCGCAATGAGTTTCAGTATTCCAACTAGGTCTTCCGCATTCTGGACATGAGTTACCTAAAACTCGCCCTAAAAGTAATCTTAAAATTTTCTTCATCATTTAACTCCTTCCCTAGAATTCTTTTTGATTGTACATAATGCTACTTACATATTAGTTGATTATATTTCAATTTCACTAATAATATTACCATAAAAAACCAATTTACTGAATATTTATGACCCTAGTTCAGAATACAAATAATTCAAGAGTTGTTTCCAATACCCATGCAAAAACCAAGTGTATTTCTCGATGAGGAAAATAGATCCCGTTTTTCTGGTAACATTAAAACGTTTTGTTTCCTCTTTATTTAAAAATATGTGTTTTCATGTGAATACTAAAATAATTAGGTTCAAATTCAGGAAATGGCATAGGTATTTCCACGACAAATTCTTTAGGGGAAATACCAGTACTGCTGTAATCAGAAGCTAATTGCTCATCAACATAATCAATATCGGTATCTTCACCTTTTGGATGGGAAATACTTGCGTAAACTTCATAGCCAACTGGTCTACTCGCATATTCAGTAGAACCTTTTCTAATTAGCTCAGCATCTGATGGAAGAAACCATTCCTTTTGTTCATGGAATTTTGTTTCTACATAGTCTTCTACTGTCATTGCCAATTCACGCAATTCTTCGGTTGTCACTGTTCTGGATTCATATTTTTCTACCCACTGACTATAGTAATCAGCGGGATTCTCTCCTCCAGCTATCTCTCTGTACCATAATTCTTTCGGATAAAATAAAACTTCTTGAACATATCCATTGTACACAATATACGTTACGTGTCCGATAACTTCCATATGAAACACCATCTTCATTCTTATATATAGTCGGTTTTTGAGGGTCCATCAGAAATTCGCCATAAGACTTGTTACCAGATTCATATAAATCTCCTAATTTTAAGTATGTGAATTTATTTGTATATTCAGAATTGTTTATTTCCGCTTTTGAGTAGTTGTTTGTATTTACCGTATCAGCAGAACATTGCTGCAAAAATAAGCGTGACAGTATATCTTGTTTTTCATCATTAATAACTACTGAAAAAATACGCAAATGCGTGCTTTTGAAAATTTCTTTGTTGAATATTTATAGTTTCCAACCTTTCCATTTACCTACATATTTTTTTTAGTAGCATAGTCACCACCCTTACATTGCCTCCGCTATTTAATTTATTACTATTTTACTGCTTTACCATGAAAAAAATTAATGACCAGATAGTAAAAGATTAAAAATGCAGGCAAATGTAATTAATAAAATGTATTAATTTTGAAGACAACCTTTAAACTAAAATGTATATATTTTATAATTTAGTAGTATTTTACCAGTAAATAATTCTTTTATAGTTACTAGTTATGTAAATTTTGAATAAAGGACAGGGGGTGGATGAGTGCGCCAGGATATAGAAAACCAGCAACACAAACAAAATCAAGTATATCAATATCCTGAAAACCAAGAATATACGCAAGAATTGGTAGGTGGGCAATACCAACAACAAGAGGTCCGGATAGAAGGGAATTCTAAACTTTCTTGGATTTTATCCTCGATTATTTGGATTGTGGCTATTCTTTCAACAATAAGTGTACTGCTTCTTTATGTATAGGAGGAAATTATGGAACAGACAATGATTAATATTGATAAACCAGCCTTAGAAAAAAAGAGAGATAACTCAAATTTTTCAGCATTGCCATTATTCGTTTTTGGGATTAGTGGACTTGTATCTTTAGTTTACCTTCCTAATTTAGAAACATTTGCAGCCATTATTTTTTTTTTAGCAATTGAAAGAAAGGAAAAGAAATTGGGATTCCTACTTCTTTATTTTGGTAGTTATTTTATTTCTTTACTCATGGTTTACCGCTTTCAAACTGAATATCTAGAAGTTTGGACGGTACATGTTTTCCTACCTATATTAATAGCTATTTTGATACTTGCAAATCGTATTTCTATTCAATCCTTTATTTTAAGAATGAAAGAGAAATATTTATTATTAAGTTGGAAACACAATTCTCTTAAAGTAGCCATTGTTTTAATTATTATTAACGGTCTTCTAATTTATTATCCACATTTTAATGAACTTTTTGCTATCTTGCTCATCCTTACCGTGTGTTATGTATTACTCAATATCCCTTCATTTCTAATAACAACTACATTGTTTTTAATCTATTACTGGGGGGTCTATCACTTTTTACTGTATAAGGAATTGGATGCAGCCACGGTTGATTTAACTTATTATCTACAATTTCAACTATTACAGACAATAAATCCGTTAATTTTCGGGTTATTTTTAGTGTTTATATTCCGTCCATATAAGGAGAAGAATTTATCGTGAAAAAAATTATATCAATTTCCTTTTTCCTAATATGTATTGCGATTGCAATTGTCTACATTTTTTGGGGTGAAACTTTCATAGTCAATCTTGCAGCGGAAAAGACAGCTGTGGAAGATAGTGAAACATATGACGAGAAAATTGACCGTGAAGCAAATGATAATGGATTAGAAGCAAGATTACCATATGGAAAGGAGTTCCATGTAATCGGAATTGGTGAAATTAACAACTCTGTCTTTTTAGGTGGTAGTACCCTTCATTTGAGTCCATACTTTGCTTCTTATAATAATGAGGAAAAAGCATTGTATTTCTATAACAATTCTAATCTTCCATCTGAGAGTCATGATATCATCGTCATAAAAGAAGTATATTCATTAGATTCTTTGCTCCAACAAGAATTACTGTATGGTACAGACGAAGTTTCAGTCCGTTTTCCAGCGATCCAACAAGAAGAAGACATTGAACAAAACAAAGTGGTTTTAAACGAAAATCGTCTGTTTTTAGATGCAAGATTTGAGATAGCTGTCATAGATCAAACGAAAATCAATGTTATGTTTAACGAGCAAATATATAGTTTAAAAGAAGGCGAGACTAAGACTTATGACCTTGTAAATGGTGATGTAAAATCGAAGATTGCTGTCACATATTTTGGGAAATGGAAATCATCTGATATGAAATTTATTGTAGGAGAAGAATAGTATGAAAAGATTAAAATACATCATCATTGCGACTATAGTTCTGATGATCTTCTCATCAATACTGCCAGTATCAGTGCAAAGTAAAATAGACGCTCACCGTGTATTAGAATACGGAAAACCTGTACCCATCTTATTTATTCATGGTTATGATGATGAAGGGAAGAGCTGGAAAGAATCAACTTTTTATCAATGGGCTGAACTTCAAGGAATCCCTGTTGAGGTAGTTGACTATAAAGAATACAACCGGAATGATTTTACGTCAAACCAGATTCAAAACATTGTCAAAGAGACAATTGCGAAATTACCGGAAGACGAGCCATTTGATATTGTTGCACACAGTATGGGAGGACTAGTAACTCGCTGGTTTTTAAAAGAAAATCCTGACTATGAGAAAAGAGTTAGAAGAGTAATTATGATTGGGACACCAAACCATGGTTCGCCAGTAGCTACTAAAAATCGAATATCTTCTATAATTGATCAGCCGCATCAATACATGGATGATGAACAATTAAAACAGGTAGAAGAATATAAAAATTATTACAAAGAGTATATCATAGAAGCTTTTGATAATTTTTCAATGGAGCAAAAAGGGAAATTATCCTTCGAAAAGTGGCTTTTCCAAAAAGAACCTGAGTTGAGAAAGAAATTGGTGGATAAAAGTGTTGCCCAAACTTCAATGGAAAATCATCAAGTTGTAGATGGAGGTTTTGAAGGACGTTATACAAATGGTTTTTTAACCTATGTCCAAATTTCAACTGGTAGGGTTCAGGCAAGGGTAGAGTTGATGGACTTACTTTCGATAGATATGAGAAATTCCTACTTTGAGGATAGAGACCCAATTGATACTTCAACTAATTTTCCGGATATATCCTCCTTGGATGAATTTACAGGTTTAAAGGAATTTGATTTTTGGAAAAGCGTTAATTCAGCAAAAAATATTGTTCAAGATAGACTGGCACTTGAATATATAACATTAACAACTGAAATCGATAAAGATGGAAAGTTAATTAGGGAGCAAATTGTAGCTAACCCAGTTCTATATGAAATGGCAAAATATGAATTTGATCATCGAAAAGAGAAAATTAATAAGCAGCGATATGTACCACAATATTTAACCATTGCAACAACTGCTCCAGATTCAACGATAAAAAGTCTTATGTCAGGCTTTATTAAAGATTTACCATATTGGAAGTTTGAAGATCACGACTTTGTGGTACCAATCTCTAGTGTGAAACTTGATTATAGCTATAGACAAAACGGTAATCTAATAAAAAATTATTACCTTGATAGACATATCGAAGTTATTAATCAGAAAATAAATCATAAAAAACAGATGAATGCTGAAGATATCTTGATTCAAGAATATTCACAAGTTATAACTGGAAAAAATGATGCGGATGTCTACTTTGAAATGTCTTTAGAAGAAGAACAAACCTTTGAGTTGCAAGATAAAAGGAAGGATTCGAGATACACTGCTGTAATCCAACCAACAAAGAATACCCTTGGAGAAGAATTTACGTTGACTTTTAAAGGGTTTGGAAAAAGTATTGTTCCTTTTTATGTAGTAAAACGGAATGAATATCAACAGTGGGGAGATATTCAAAAATATTATCTGGAGAGTTTAGATACCAGTTATGAAAAGAAAATTAATTTGAAACTAATGGAAAATGAGGATTTATTAATTTTCACTGACAACAAGCTTTCTGTAACAATAACTCCTAAAGAAGTACTACCAGATGAAGGTGAACGTTTTTATCTAGAAATTATTGAAAATAGGATTGAAAATGGCAAAGTGATTCAGTTTATTCGAGTGATTGACCGTAAAACAGGTAAACCAAAACGTGATCTTGTTAAAAGAGATATTACTTTAACATTAGAAGACGATAGGAATTTATATTCATTTGAAGTTGATAAAATAGAAAAGGCTATTAACGTTGATGATAACATTCTTGTATCTATAGATCATTCTGGTAGTATGAAAGAAACGACTGCATATTATAAATCTTTAAAACAAACAGAAGTGTATATTTCATCATTGATTCATAAACAAAAAGACGTTAAATTAGGGGTGATAGGATTTGCTACTAATGTAAAATCTATTGTTCCATTTACTAATAATCTAGATTCAGTTTATAAACATATGTACGAGAGTGATATTAACGGTGGAACAGCGATGTATGATTCAATCATTATAGGTAGCCGATCCCTAAGTTTGCACAATGGTCAGAGAAGGTTGATTTTGTTAACGGACGGTTTGGATAATGAGAGCACAGCAACGATAGAAGATGCCATTGCAGTTGCGAATGAACATAATATTAGTGTTTATCCAGTGGCTCTGGGTCATAATATTGATTCTGAAGCACTAATAAAATTAGCTAAAGATACAGGTGGTCAATTCTATTCGGCGGAAAATGCAAATCAATTAAGTGAAATGTTTACAACTATCACTGTAGAAGTTGATACTACCTATGCAATAGAATATCCAATAACTACACTAGAAAATGGAACAAATAAAATTGCGATAGAATTAACTAATGGACGATCCAATCAAGTTGAAAGTGAAATAACAAAGATAGACCGGAATGTTGGTGAAATAATTTTAGATTCATTCCAAAGTATGGTTGGATGGTGACATCTGAACGAGAAATGTTTTTAACCTTGACGAGTGTTCAAAATAATGAAACAAGTTATTACTTGTACTTTCGTTACTTTTGCACGATGAGTTAAAATATTTAACCCTTAAATTAATGTCTCTTGGATTATTTATTTCTAATGGTCTCTGTATTGCATACATTGGGTTGTATATAAAACTATATATTTTTTCAATCAAACATTTCAGATTTATATGGTATTTTGGCATTGGTAATTGGTTTTCTTATTTCCTTCTTTTTTGGAAGACGTTTTTTAATGGCAGAGACTTTAGAAAGTGCATTACCTAATTTAAAGGAAGTTTACAACAAACGAGTGTCAAAGTAAGAAGAAATATTTTAAGAGGAAATTAACTTAATAACGAATTTGAAGCTAATATTTATGTCTACACCATAAACACATCACGTAAGAGAAATCGGTCACCGGCTAGTTATTACGTAAGGCTTTCTCTTTTCTTATAAAGTACGTGGCGTCATGAAATTTTCTTGTAGCTCGTCGGGTTATGCATTCAATGTTGTAGATAACAAGACGAACTACAAGAAAACCGCAACTCGTTATAGATGTTATGCCTGATGTATCTGCTATAACGAATTGCTATTTCATCACGCCCCGTCACTTGAGAAGGGGCTAACAATTAAAAGAAGCCTGCTTATAAAGGTTTCCGGATCCATATTTCCTTCTTAACAATGTCGGGTCATCATGGAAAAATTCACGTCATGACAAGTCATGACGTGAATTACTTTCCATCATGCCCCTTTATACGTAATCGCAATTTGACAAAAATTTATACATCTATGTTGAAAATTCAACTGCGACAACAAGCTTTGATCGCTTGCTGCCGCAATCGAATTTAACATAGATGTGCAACTCTAAAAAATTCCAGCACGATGGAAACGTGCACCATCGTACTGGAATTTAAGAGTTGAAATTTTTGTAAAATTGCTTAGTTTTCGAATGATATTTACTTAACAGTTTTGAAAGTCCAATTGCAAATTATTTTTGCGGTTTTGCATATTAACGAAATCTATATACGACATATCTCTGAATATGTGCAATTGCACATAATTAGGAATATGTCGTATGTCATTTCCGGATAATTGAGAAAATGCGATATTAAAAGTGGAGGCTTTAATTGTAGAGTGCATTTCAATCAACACTTCAATTTTCAACTCATTATGAACAATATACTCAGGTAAGTATTTTCGAGGTTGATAAATAATTGCTTAAATTATTTCTGAATTCATTTATTCTTCTATTGCGGTTTTATAAGATTAATAATCTTATAAACTGTCCATCTGCTATCTGGAATTCCACCTTATCTTGTTTAATTTTGACACTGTTAAAAAATTAAAAGATTAATCACCTCTATAATACTTGAGAGGTGATTAATCCAAAGAGATTTATATGTTAATTTTTCCCCGTAAAAGAAAGATGAAAGCTACAACTTTCATTATTCATTTTAATATTTATAATGCTTTAATAATGATCTTTCACATTTAACCGTTCTTTTAAAGCGTCTTGTAGAACTTGAGAGAAATTAATATTATTCTCCTCAGCTAGATCATTAATCCATTTAGGAATAGTTAATGTTTTTTTCAAAGTTGCTCTTTGTACGCGTGACCGTACTAGAGGCATAAAAACATTAACTAAAACAACTACCTGGTTTTTATCAACAGATAGTTCATTAATTTTAGATGGTGAAGGAATCTCTTCATTATCTTCTTCCATCCCAAATAAATGTAATCCTAAGGCTTCATTAGCATTACGATATGCTTCCTCGTCAGTGTCTGCACATGTAAAAACACCTGGAAGGTCAGGAAACTCCACAGAAATTCCGTCATCAGCATAATCGAAAATAGCTGGGAATGTATATGACCGTTTAGAATCATGAGTTCCTTTTTCAAGCATACGTGCTACCATTTCTAACACTCCTTCCTTTTAACTAACTAGATACTCTAAAAATATAATTTGTTTTATCTGAAAATGTTTTGAATGACTACTTCTAAAGGAATTTAATAAAGATGCTGGAACCAGCAGGGACTAATTAATATTAATCCCTGCTTGTGCCGCAATACTTTTTACCGTTTTGATTGTTAGGTCTTTCCTTGGATGTGGAACGGTGACCTTACCAATCTTAGTCGGATGTTTGTATTGAGCATGACTTCCAACAGTATTTACTAAGTACCATCCATCTTTTTTTAGAAGATCGATGATTTCCTTAGAAGAGTATGACTTCACAAACATTCCTCCTTCATAGTATATGCAAATATATGTTTTTGATACGTATAGGAATACGTATTTTATACGTGTTATTATACGTGTTGTGTTTTGCTGTGTCAAATATTGAGAACGAGTATGTATTTGATAAGCTAAAACTGAGCCACCATAGCAATTGAAAAGTGAGCCACTTTTATATGAAAATAATCCTAACTTCATAGAGTTAGGAGCGTATAGAGGTGATTTCATTGGAGAAGAAACAAAAAGTGTTAATATCCTTTCATCAAGAAAATAAGAGTCAACGTCAAATTGCGAGGGAGCTTGGAATTTCTCGTAATACTGTAAAAAAGTATATCCAAGAAGATCTTGAAAAAAGAAAGCAAGATATTCGAGAATTACCTATTACAGATAACTATGTAACGCCTCCGTCGTATAAAAAACGCAAAGGAAATAAACGTGCTTTAACACCTACGGTGATGAAACGTATTCGAAGAATGTTAAAAGACAACGAGTACAAACGACAACATCAAATGCATAAGCAACAACTTAAAATAATTGATATTCATGAAAAGTTATTAGATGAAGGTTTTGAAATTAGTTACACCACTGTTAGAAATTTTGTGAATAGCGAGGAGAAACGTCAAAAAGAAGTCTTTATTCGTCAAAAGGCAACTGCTGGTCATGAGATTGAATTTGACTGGGGAGAAGTAAAATTATTCATTGATCAAACTTTACGTTCTCTTTCAATGGCGGTCTTTACCCTACCATATAGTAATGATAGATTTGCCTATTTGTATGAATCAGAAACAATGGTTTGTGTACAAGATGCACATGTAAAGTGTATTAACTATTTAGGCTTTGTACCAGAGGTATTTACATACGATAATATGCGAACTGTTGTAAAAAACTTTATTGGAACCGAGCGTGAGATTACCGATGGTATGAAAAACCTATCGATGCATTATCATTTTAAAATACGACTATGTGAACCGAGAAAAGGAAATCAGAAGGGGCATGTGGAGCGGAGTGTAGAATACATCCGTCGGAAAGCATTTGCCCATCGAGATACGTTTACAAGTATAGAAGAAGCTCAGGCCTATCTAACAGAAATCATCATGAAATTAAACTCTCGTAAACATTATAAGAAAAACCAAACCCACCATGAATTAATGCTAGAAGAACGTGCAGCTCGGCAAGTAAGTGCAGATATTATTCCATTTGATGCATCTGAGTTGTTTGAATTTAGAGTAGACAAATACAGCACAATTACTTATAGACAAAATCGTTATTCTGTTCCAGAAGGACATGTTGGAGAATGGGTCAAAGTAAAAGCAAGTGCGGAAAAAATACTTATTTTTAGTGAAAAGGCGTGTATCGCGACTCATAAACGAAGTTGGCAGAGCCACCAGTGGGTAATGGATATCTATCATTATTTACGGACATTTGAAAAGAAAAAAGGTGCATTGGCTCAAAGTGAATGTTTGAGTCAAGCACCAACAAAAATAAAAAAATTATACAAAGATTATTATATTGGAAATGAGCGAGATTTTCTAGAGTTACTTATCTATCTAAAAGAACATAACAATCTAGAAAAAGTCTTAGAGGCGATTGAACAACTTGAGAAGAACCCTATGGTTCAAATATCAACAGATAAGATTATTTTTTTAGCAGATCAAGGCGAACACATTCATAAAACTGTACATTCCAAAAATGAGGTCACCACCCAATCTCTCGAAAATCTTTCAGCCATTACGGCATTATTCGAAACTAAAAAGACAGGGGTGCTTCATTAATGGAAAAGCGACAAGAAATGATTGAAATGTGTAAAGAACTTCGACTACCAAGTATTCGGGCATTTATTCAAGAAGATGATATGTGGAAACAACATCAGACAGCAGAGGATTTTTTATATCACGCACTGGTGCAAGAGATGCAAGATCGAGAAGTGCGAGCAAAAGCGAATCGGATTCGTTCGGCGAATTTTCCAGAAAAGAAACTATTAACTGAATTAGAGACTGAGAGATTACCGCAAAATGCGGCCTCTCGCCTCCCTCATTTAAAGAAATTAGATTTTATTCAAGAAAAACAAAACGTCTTATTAATCGGATCCCCAGGTACAGGTAAAACGCATATAGCAATTGGTTTAGGGATTGAAGCTTGTTTAGCAGGTTATAAGGTGTATTTTACAACGGTGTCATCCCTTGTAAATCAGTTAAAAGAAAGCCGTTCTGAAAGAACGTTACGTTCATTTGAATTGAGGTTTGAAAAGTATGATTTAGTGATTATCGATGAGCTAGGTTATATTTCTTTTGATAAAGAAGGCGCAGAATTATTATTTACTCATCTTTCCCTACGGGCAGGACGAGCGTCTACGATAGTTACAAGTAATTTATCATTTGATCGCTGGGAAGAAGTATTTCATGATCCAGTTTTAACAGCTGCTTTAACAGACCGACTAACACATAGAGCTTATATGATAGACATGGTTGGACCATCTTATCGAATATTAGATACAAAAGAATGGCTAGAAAATAGTTCGGTTTAAGTGGCTCAGTTTTTAATTAATAATTGGCTCAATTTTTACTTGCGAAATACACGAGTATACTCTCTTAGTATTAAAAGAAAAAAGGTTTCTCAAAAGTAGATAAAGAAAGGGTAATTTCTAATAGGGTTGATTTACTGAATAGTCCTTCTATAAAAAACGAGTTAACCTAATCTGGTTGTTCGTTTTTATCTGTAATATAAATTTAGTATGTTTACAAGACTATTTTCTATTAAAAAAGTAAATTAAAATTGAAAAAAGGGTTGTAAAACGTTACTTAATATTACCTTATATATGGAAAGGCGTTTTTTTTTGAAACAAAAGAGAACATACGTTCCTAATTTCCGTAGAAAAAGAGGGGATTAATGAATGGAAATTAACAAAAGTATCGTAGAAAGTCATAATTTTGCTAAATTTTTAGAGGATGAAGAAAATAACGTAATTTATCTAAAATCCCTTTCTGAACCTAGTGAAGAAAATGCTAATGAGCTTAATGAAGCTTATAAAGTATTTGAAAAGCAACTGATGATTAGGGCTTATTTGAAGAAGGCTATTCAATTTGAAGCTAAAAGATTTGACAAAAAAATTAGAAGTAAAGAAAAGCTAAATATATCAATAGATAAACAGCTTGAAGAGGGTGTTACTTTAGGCGACTTTTTAATGGATGAAGGCACTATTCGTACTTACGAGGAAATGTGGGATACAAAATTAGAGGAATTGTTTGTAGATCGTAAGTTGTATCAAGCAATCATTAACCTTACCCATAAACAAAGAAAAGCATTATATCTGTTGTATCTAGAGGGGTTAAGCGAAAAAGAAGCAGCGAGTCAATTGAATGTAACCCAACAAGCGATTTCTAAGGTGCATAGAGCAGCTATTAATAAATTAAAGGCGGTGATGAAGAGTGATAGAGGGGCTTGAGTGGGTGCAAATCGTAGGTAATTTTGGATTTCCAGTAGCTATTACGATTTATTTATTAATTCGATTTGAAGGCAAAATAGACAAGCTGAGAGAATCAATTGATGTCCTTTCGGACAATGTTAGCAGAATTAAATGAGGTAGAAACAATAAGAAACAGAACAGAAGTTAAAGTAAGGTCGGTGGTAAAATGGTGTGTAAAGTTCAAAGTAAAAATGAATTAGGAATAGAAGAAATTGCAATTATAGAAAGAATAAAACCTGTAATTGAATATTCTTTGTTACAGACTAGCCCTCAACATAGAGAAGATTTACGACAACATCTTTATGAAATGGTTATAAAAATATTAAAGAATATTGAGTTTTCTGAACCAGGAGGTTTGTTCAAATAGTAGTCTCACAGGAATGTTAAGTGAATAAAAAAATCCGATGGCTTAAATGTTCTCAGATTTTTTATCATTTGAAATCATTATCCTTCTGATTATACAGAGTTTGATTGGACTAAAAACTCTGATAAAATCAAGTTTCAAGAAAAGCATGGAGAAGTAATAGACACTGGTATTCATGTTCCGAAGAAATTAAAACAGCAATTAAACGAAACTCGTTTATTGCTAGGTGTAACATATAAACGATTATGTGAGATCGCTGCATATTCAATTATCTTTTCATAAAAAGGGGCATCAGTAATGATGCTCTTTTATTTTTCTAAATTCTCGAATTCCTCATAGGTCGTTGCCCTAACTAATAGTCCATATAGGTTCATCACTGTGTCTCATTTTGCCTTTTAACCATTCTTCTCTTAAATTGGGTGGAAAAACAAGAAAACGCCTCATGAACCAAAACTATATCGTGTGTCTTTGATTTGATATTGTTCTACCTCGTTTAAAAATAATTCACCTTCTAATCGTTCCAATTATTTTCACCTCTTATTAAACTCATCTTCTGTGAAGTTATCCCTTTCAGAACAAAAAAATGAGTTCCTTCCTAAAAGGGGAGAAACTCTTTTTCTATTATTATGTATTTTGTTGATTAATTCGTTTGTGTGAATAGAGTAAGTATGATTGAACTGATTGTAAATGTTGTTACCAGAAACCTAACTGAAGTATTAAGACTGAATTTTTTCTCGTTGTTTTCGTATTGGAATTCCATTTCCTCACCTCATGTTCTTTAATGTGAACATGAAAAACCCTTCTTCGAAAAAAAGTTTTATTGGAGGTTGTAAAAAAGGGGAGAAGTTGCTCTTTTAATATTGTTAGCAGCTAACAAATAAATAAAAACAAAAGGAGAAAAAACTATGGCACGTTATTTTACAACAAAACCTAGTGATGACTTTTCAACATTCACCGTTAATTATTCTCAACTCGATACACTGTTAGATGTAGTGCACCGATTATATCTAATGGCAGTATCTGAAAGAAATGATACAAAAATTATCGAATTGCTAAATACTATCCCAACTGCTGCTGCCGAATTCAAACAAACATCGGTAATAGGTGCAGTAACAAGTGGATTATTAGGTTTTTTAGTAGAAGCAGATAATAATTCAAAAGGTACGATGGTAAAAAATTTGGAGAATGGATTCAACTTTGTTTTTCGACTTTGGGATTCTTGGGATAATTTTTACCCAACGATGAAATTCAATGCTCCTATGGCACATATTATTGACACTGTCACTGGGAAGGAAACCGGTTATGTTGCTGGTGAAGGGTATATCGTTTCTAAAACAGATAGAAACGGAATAACAATTACGTTTTAAAAAGGAGGAAAAAAATGACTACACAACCAATCTTATTAGAAGACTCGTATTATAAAGTGTTTGATAAAGTAAGTGCAACTAAGGCAAGAAACACTTCGCTTTACTTTACAAAATTGTCAATGTATGTAAAAAATCAGATTACAGAAAACTCTTACAAACAAGCCTTTAATGATTTTATTAGTGCTGCTGACCAGAGTATTGCAATGCCTCTCGAAGCTAAATTAGCGGTAGAAATTATTAGAATTATTAATCTCTATTATCCTTCACGAAAAGATAGAGTTTACGGGGATTGTATTGATGCTGCGAATTATTGGTTAGACATTCATGACCAAATCAGCGATGATATTTATCCGCAATATGAAATTCGAAGTATTATATACTACTACATGACGAATCAATGGGATAAATTAAATATTCCAACTGGTGGTACAATCATAGGGAAATATACACCACAAGGAAATAAAATTACATCTTAAAGATTAAAAACCCCTCTGATATTATTGAGGGGTTTTTTCTATTAATTTCAAATAGAATTCAGGCAATTTGCTATCTTTTAATTTGAGTAAAGGGTCTTCCAATATACTATGAAGACGGACATAATAAGAATCATTTTCAGATTGATATAAACTAAAACGAACTCGAAATTGTGAAGTAGTGTAAAGTGTTTGCTTCGCTATGAATGTTAATGATGAAGGAGTTTCGGCAGGTTCATCGCTCACTTCAATTGTATTGATAAGTCTAGTAAGTTCGTTTTTTTCATCGATACTCAACTCAATATCATCTAAAATAGTATTGGTTTCCTTTGAGTATATCGAAGGATTTTCTATTACATATAATTCTGTTAGGTCAGTAGGAATAGCAGTAGCAAGATGAAAAAGTATATAGTTTTCATTTTTGTTTGAAAAGAAAAGAAAAGAAACGATGGCAATTATTAATACCGAACTAAAGGCAATAATTTTTTGTTTGTTCATTAAAGTTGTATTCCTTTCAATCAATCATTTTAATTATAGAGATGGTAGCAAATTAAATGATACTACAATATTTAGAAAAATCAAAAATCCAAAAGTAATAGTTAATTTTAATCATAGAAAAAGATAATCAGTGAAAATTCAAAAATCTCACTTAGTTAAGGTTTTATAAAGAACCTCAACTGCTGATCACTGATAAAGTTAATATTTATATCTTATTCCCTTAACTTGGAATTCAAGTTTTACGGCTAAAATAATGAAGTCCCTTCCTGTATTCATTGTGTTCATCCTTCAAAAAATTACTCTGTGCACTTTATTCATCTATTGATTCATTAAGAATCTTATAAATAGTAGATCTACCTATTCCATATTCCTTAGCAATATCTGTTGCACTTTCTCCAGAGTTATATAATGTTCGTACGTGTTTTTTTGTTTTTCTATCAATTGCTGGTCGGCCCCCAATTTTTCCTCGCTTTCGAGCTGCATCAAGACCTGCTTTGGTTCTTTGTTGAATAATATCTCGCTCAAATTCAGCGAAGACAGCCAACATCCCAAACATTGCTTTTCCTGTTGCCGTAGTTGTATCAAAGCTATCATTAACACTGACGAACTCAACTCCTTTTTCCTTGAGTTGATCTGTTAGTTGATACAATTCTTTTGTACTTCGGGCTAGTCGATCCAGTTTATAAATTACAAATACATCACCTTTTGCAGCCGCCTTTAACGCATTCTGAAGTTCGGGTCGTTCCTTTCGTGAACTAATTTTTTCAAGATATATAACCAACTCTAACCCTTTTTCCTTCGCATAATTTTCAATGGCCAATTGTTGCATATCTAAATTTTGATCTTCGGTACTAACTCGTGCATATCCGATTACTCTTGTCATAACACTCATCCTTAAATCTTTTTATAATTACCTCGCACATAGGTCGCTAATTTAAAATGTTGAAATAAACCGCCGATTGTTGTGAAACTACAAGAAGCTATTTTTGCTTGTGTTGGAAAGCATTCATTAAACCACTTTCTTGTTAGAGACTGATTTTGATCAAGTTCCTGAAAAGCTGCATGTAGTATTTCGAAACTTACTTTCTTTGAGTTGCCGTTTTTTCCAATCGAATAAGTCACTCCATCATCACCAATTTTCAAAATAGTACTAGTCACATTCGGTTTCCGAAATACTAAACCTTCATGTAATGCTTCTCTAAAAGTTGAAAAGTCCATTAAATTTCCTCCTTTGTCTATAAATGGTGGGTTTTATATAATTCGTATTATAGACAAGTTTATAGACGTTTTCAATATAAAAACAGCTATCAAAACATTGAATTTTGATAGCTGGTATATATGTTTATAAAACGGTGGTTTTATAAATAAAAGAGTTAGACTGAATTTAAGTATTACTTATTTTTAGAAAAAGTAATATAAAGTGTTTACTATTTTTGTTTAAATGTGTATCATGGTGGATATAGAAAATGTTGGAGTGTGATTTTATGATTAAATATAAAATAATAGAGAAAAAAGTTGAGCCAAAAACCTTTAAAGTTAAAAAAACGAGCAAAGATTTGATTCATTTTATTGCTCAATCATTAGATGTAAGTCAAGGTGAAGTGATTGATTTATTGTTAGAAAATTTTTTACCGGATGAAAAAACTTATGATTATTTAGTTTCTAACTATTTGGAAGACCATCTATCATTTTCGATGATAAAATCAGAAGTTCTAGATTCCTTTGAGGACTATGTACAAGTTAACGAATTGGATGTATTAGAAGATGAAAATAATGAAGAGTTGAATTTGTCTTTTTTGAAAACACTTGAAAGATTCATATATAACAAGGATGGCATATTTTATAAATTTATTGAAGGAAATAAAAAATTAAGTAAATTATTACTGGAACAAAAGGATATTGAACAATTTATTACTATATTTCCGTATATAACTGAGGAAATGTACCATGTGTATCAAGATATAAAGAACTCTACTGATATTAATGAAAAAAATCTAGAATTTCTCAACGCACTGGCTATGAAAGTTAACCCTAGTGAGTATATAGCTATTCGGTTTGATACTACTAAACCAATAGTTAAATCACTGGTAGAAAAAATTTTAAATGAAGACAATGAACTATTGATATTATGGAAAAAATTTAACCTCCATATCGTTAGCAAATATAAAAATGAATACTCTTTTAAAAATGTATATTCGTACATTCTTGATTTTGAAACAGATGATTATGTAGAACTTATCCGGATTCTGGATATTGTACTTGAAACTGTATGCAAAATAGCCAAGCCATTTCAATCTGAATTCTTTTTATAAAATATAAGAGTTGGAGGGAAATAGTAAGTGGGCATTTTTCTGAAAATTAGATATTTATTCGAAGATATTAATCAGGCAAACCGAGAATTTGTTTCAGGTGTAAGGGAAATAGTAACAGAAACTAAAACTGGTGTGATAAAGGAGATAAAAGATCATCATCCTAAAGTTGGTAAAACAATTGAGAATTTAGATCTATTAATAATAACTGCAAGAAATGGATATGAACGTCTACCTGATACAACAGGTGGACCGTTCAATCCACAAATACAAATGAAGAAACTATTCAAAGAAATGAAAAAGAATACCAATATCAAAAATGTAGAAGAGTTTGGCAGGGCTAAGCATTTGAAAGTTAACAGACCCTTCTATTCGCACCATGCTCTTTCATTGGGAGATGGACAAGTAATTCATTATAGTGAAGGTATTGTGCATATTCAAACTATTGAGGAGTTTGCCAAGGGTGCAATTATTTTCAAAGTGGATACACATAGAACTAGAAATAAGGATGAAGTGATTCAACGTGCATACTCGCGTTTGGGAGAAAATAGATACAATTTAATTTTCAATAATTGCGAACATTTTGTACGTTGGTGTATGAATGGTGAAGATTGAGATTTTTAGGGGGTATAGATGAAGCTGCTAAGTCCAAATGTGTATCAATTTGAATACAAAACGAATCTACTTAATGAGTTAAAAAAACAACCAAATAGGGTAATTACTATGGATAACTATAATCAAACTAATGACTATCTTAATAAAAGCATAATTCCGCCTTCAACATATGAAAGATTTAAAGATGGTATATTTGCGGTTGAAGAAGCCTTCTTAACAGCTTCTAAAAGACTACAATTAATGAGTTTAGTAAGTCTATGCGAGGGGCTTGTGAATCATATACTTGAATTGCAAAGTATCCCATTGTCATATGTACAAGATGAGAGTAAAAAGTGGCTGAACTTTTGCGAAAAACTTGAGACTTTTCTTCTTGTAAATAGCTCGTGTCCTCTAAAAAAACTAAGTGAATATCAAATTTTTAGAGATATTTATCAAAAAATACTAAACCTTGTTGTACATGGTAATCCAGATGTGCGAGTTAAACCAGAACATATCGAGTCTCTAAAGGTAATGGCAAATAATCTTCTTAAGTACGATATTGAAAGAATAAATATGTAAATAAAAACCTAGCAAGAGTGAGATGATCACTTTTACTAGGTTATATTTATATCATGTGCCTTTTAAAGTTTTCGGCCTGTTCAAATATTTCTTTAAATATCTCATCTTTAGGAACTGGAGGATAATCATTTTCTGCAAGTGTTAAAATAAGGTCAACTTTCAACTCTGCCTTAATATCATCTCGGCTTGACCAATCCGTGTATTTAGCTTTGTCTGCGATTATGGCCTTTATTTCCTGTGATAGTCTAAGCAATTTATCGTGTGGGTATTCAAATTCATATTTTACGGAAATGGCTTTAAGGATATCATAAAAAGCCTTTTCTTCAAAATCAATTCCTAAATCTTTAAATGAATCACGTTCTTTTACTAATTCCGAAAATAAGTCAGCAAACTGTTCTGCAACATCATCTAATACGTCACTTTGCATGGCTTGAAAATCTTTTCTTTCGTTATAAAGCTCGACCAACTTTTTGAACCTCTTTGAAAAGTCAATTCCTTGTATTCTATTGGTTTTTTTAAATTCTTCTATAGCTTTTGATAATAGCTTTTGCAGAAGCTTAATTTTTGTGTTAGGCAATTTAATTTTATTAATCTTAGCCAAGTATTCATCGCTAAATAAATCCGAAGTGTTATTTGGATCGTTTTTATCAAGTTTAAACACTTCTTCAATTCCTTCACTTATTAACGCTTCTTGCATCATTTGGCGTACTTTATCATTCATTTGTGCAGTATCTGGCGCGTTACCTTTAGTCAATTTATAAATAATAGATCTAACGGCAAGGTAGAAGTGTATATAGTCTCTTTCAATTTCGCTTAAGTTTTCGCTAGATGTACATAAATTATAAGCTGAACGAAGTTTCTTTACGATTCCCATAAAGCGTTTTTCTAATTGTTCGGTTTGCTGTACGAATTCTGCAGCTTGATTTAAACATTGCAACTGTTGTAAAGGGGTTCCTTTAAAGTAAGGTGTGATATCGAATTTGTAAAAGATTTTTGATAATAAATCTAATTGATCTTTTACAATAACAACAGCTTTTTCTGTACCATCAAAATTATCTCCTTCAACAACCCCATACTTTTTCATTGCAATATTCATGTTACTTTTTATTCCGAGGTAATCTACAACTAACCCAGTTTCTTTCCCTTCATACACTCGGTTTACCCGTGATATTGTTTGAATCAAATTGTGTTGTTTGATAGGTTTATCAATATAAATGGTGTCTAGTGAAGGAATATCAAAGCCAGTTAGCCACATATCAACTACAATAGCTATCTTAAAGTTTGATTTATCATTCTTAAATTGTCTATCTAACTCTTTTCGATACTCTTTCGTACCTAGCAAATCGTATAACTCCTTGCTATCGTCCTTGTCACGAGTCATTACCATTTTTATTTTTTCAATAGGCTTGATTTCTTGTCTTTCTTGTTCAGTAAGCTCGACACTTTCATCACACACCCTAACCTCTGCCCATTCTGGACGTATAGCTATGATTTGCTTATATAAATCATAAGCAATTTGACGACTAGCGGCCACAAACATTGCTTTTCCTTTTACAGTTGCACCTTCTTCAATTCTCTTTTCATAATGTTCAACGAAGTCTTCTGCTACTAACTTTAGTCGTTCAGGATCACCTATAATTACTTCCATTTTGGTTACTGCCCGTTTACTTTCATCTATCTGATATTCGTTAGCCCCAGCCTCTTCTGCCGATTTATAATATTCTTCGATTTCTTTTAATTTGGCCTCATTTAAATTGACTTTGGCTGCTCTTCCTTCATAAACAATCCTTACTGTTATTTCATCGTAAACCGCTTCTATCATTGTATACGAATCTACTAATCCCCCAAAAACATCTATTGTTGCATCAATTGGAGTACCGGTAAATCCAATATAAGTAGCATTTGGCAGGGAGTTGTGTAAGTACTTGGCGAAACCGTATTTCTTTTCCACACCATCTTTTGTGCGAATAACTTTTTGATCAAGATTAGTTTGTGAACGATGTGCTTCGTCTGAAATACAGATAATATTATTTCTATCCGTTAGCATGTCAATATCTTCATTAAACTTTTGAATAGTAGTTAGAAATACTCCACCACTTTTTCTATTTTGTAAATAAGACTTTAATTCTGCTCGACTCTCCACACTGATTACGTGATCATCACCGATAAAGTTTTTTGCATTTGTAAATTGCTTTGAAAGCTGATCGTCTAAATCCGTTCTATCAGATATTATTACAATAGTTGGACTTTTTAAGTCTACATCTTTCATAGATAACCTAGTTAGATAAAGCATTGTAAAACTTTTACCGCATCCAGTGGCTCCAAAATATGTTCCGCCTTTACCTGAACCATATGGCTTAATATTCTCTTTGATGCTTTCTAATAATTTAGTAGCTGCATAATATTGAGGATACCGTGGAACAATTTTTTCCTCTTTGGTACTTGTATCAGGAAAATAGATGAAGTGACGAACGACCTCAAGGAAACGATTTTGATTAAATAAACCTTTCACCATCGTAAATAGAGAGTCGATGCCGTCTTTTTCAAATGATTCATCTCCTTCTATTTTTCGCCACGAATAAAAAAAGTCATATGGTGCAAATAACGAACCCGACTTATTATTTACTCCATCGCTAATAACACAAAAAGCATTGTACTTAAAAAGTTCAGGGATATCTCTACGGTATCGAACGGTTAGCTGCGAGTAGGCATCCTTAATTGTTGTATTTTCTTTAATAGCACTCTTGAACTCTATTACAACTAAAGGTAAACCATTCACATAAACAATTGCATCAGGAATACGTTTTTCATAACCTAGTATCTCTAGCTGATTGACAATTTTGAATAAGTTATTTTCTATATTATCGAAATCGATTAACTGTATGAATAAGTCCTTTTTGTTACGATCTTCACGTTTCAACAAAAAGCCATCAGAGATAATTTTGGTAATGGCTTTGTTGCTTTCATACAATGCGGATGAAGGTAATATTTCCATTTGACGAATGATATTTTCAACCTCATTATTCGTAATACTGTCAGCTGAGTAACGATTAAGTAAAAATTCCTTTAAATCATTACGAAGTAACACTTCATTATGTTCTTTTTGTATATTACTACCATTTACATATTGATAGTTTTCATTTTCAAAAAGCTCAATTACGGCTTGCTCTAATGAATCTTCCCTAAACTTCATAATCAACCTCCTATTTTTTGAAGCTTTGATAATAAAAGATTTAGTAATTTATTCAAATTATCTATTTCTTTTGATTTTAGTTCAGATAATTGAAATATTTTAGTTGCATAACTTTCGAAAATAGAAATTACCTTATCTTCAGGAATAACTATTTTTATACCATTTAATAAACCTTGTGTTATTAGTGGTTGACCAGTTCCTTCACTTCTTTCGTTTAAGTTAAGACTGCTTAAAAGATAATAAATAAACATATTAAATTGGCTTTTAGATTCTGCTGAAATTGCATTATCACTTATCCAACATTTCCCTGGTATACGATATAAACTTCCACAATATGCACCTACACGACCTATAGCTATTACATTTTCTTCATTAAAATCATTAACATATTCAACTATTCCATTTCCTCCATAGACAGGAGTTTTTCCTATAGAGTTCGGTTTTACTTTCCCGTTTTTAAAAGTTGCTATATCTTCTAATTTCCCAATTCTCCATCCTTTTGGAATATCAATATCTAATTCGTTATTAAATTCCATTTCCTTTCCACTAGATTTATATGGATTACCATTTTCATCAGGAAAATCAAAATCAACAAACCATTGTTTAAAGAGAGTTTGAGTAGTTTCTTCAAGCTTTTCAATGAAGCTGTTATTTAGCTTCAACCTCTCTAACAATACATTGTATTCATTTACAATTTCTTTCTGCTTTGTTATTGATGGAACAGGGAGTTTCATGTTGCAGAAATCTTCCCATTTTAGTCCACCTCGTACATCGGCATCTGTAAAAAACCATGCATTCCTATCAAATTCTTCACGTAAAAACCACATCATCAGGTAATTTGAATCTAGAAGACCAGTATCTGAAATTTCAAAAACGTCATATGCAGGAGAAACAATTATATTGTTTTCTCCGTTCCAAAGAGCAACTGGCAATCTTTTATCTCTACCTACGTGCATTCTATTACAAGCAAATTGTCCTTTTTTTACTACTTTATATTTTGACATGTCTGTACCAATTGTATTAGCTACCGATGGCATAAAAAATTTATCAATATTAATCCCCATTAAATCATTTACCTTGAGTTCGTCATTTCTAACATTTACAGGTTTAATATATTCACCAATAGCCTTATAATTCGATTTCATAACCTAACTCCTTAAAAACATTGAGAATAACCTTATTGTTTAACTCCTGTGCTTTCAATAAATTTGCAAATTCTGATTGCAGTATTGTCATTTTCTCATCAAAATCCATATCGTCATCGCGGTTTTTAAACTCGATATATTTACTTGGTACTAAAGAAAAGTCTTTATTAATTACCTCTTCCATCGTAGCGCTATAACAAAATTCTGCTATATTTTGATAATTCATTTCAAAATTTACTTGCTGCCAATTATGATACGTATCAGCAATTTTTCTTATATCATCATCTGTAAACTGGATATACTTTTTCTCAAACGGAACTCCCATATTTCTTAAGTTCATAAATAGAATTTCATTTACACGATTCCTATATTCTTTAAGCTGCCCATTTCTTTCTATTGTTCTGGCTTTTTTATTTTTATTGAGTATCCAAAGGGTTACACTTATATCGGTCGTGTAAAACATGTTCATCGGTAGGACAAGAATAGCTTCGACTAAATTATTTTCAATCAATTTTCTTCGGATTTTATACTCATCACCACCACCACTTAATGCACCATTGGCCAATAAAAATCCAGCCACCCCGTTTTCGGATAACTTAGATACTATATTTAGAATCCACGCATAGTTTGCATTTCCTTTAGGGGGTACTTCATATCCTGCCCATCTTGGGTCATCGACTAGTTCATCCTCAGCTCTCCACTGCTTTTGATTAAAAGGGGGATTGGCCATAATGAAATCTGCCTTCAAATCTTTATGCTGATCATTAAAGAAAGTGTCCGCAGCTACATCGCCGAGATTAGCAGATATCCCCCTAATAGCAAGGTTCATTTTCGCCAATTTGTAAGTTGTAGTTGTATACTCTTGCCCATAAATTGAAATATCTCTTTTATTACCTTGATGTGATTCAATAAACTTTATGGACTGCACAAACATACCACCTGAACCACAAGCAGGATCATAGATTTTACCCTTGTATGGTTCGAGTATTTCTGCAATAAGGTTTACGATACTTTTAGGAGTATAGAATTCACCTTTTCCTTTTCCCTCAGCTAATGCAAACTTGCTAAGAAAATATTCATAAATACGACCTACTATATCTTGCTGTTTATCTTTTAGAGTATCAATATTATTAATGGTATCTATTAAGGATGCTAGCTTACTTACGTCAAGATTTAAGCGAGAATAATAATTATCAGGTAACGCACCTTTCAGTGATGGATTATTTTTTTCAACTGTAAAAAGTGCTGTATCAACTTTTAATGCGATATCTTCTTGCTTAGCGTTTTCAACTAGGTAACTCCAACGTGAAGTTTCAGGTAAGTAGAACACATTTTTCATGGTATAAAATTCAATCATGTCTACGTATTTCTCTTTTCCTTCTGAGATTAGTTCCTTTCTTCGTTCTTCAAATTTATCGCTCGCAAACTTTAAAAAGATAAGTCCCAATACAACGTGTTTGTATTCTGACGTCTCTACTGACCCACGTAGCTTATTGGCAGAATCCCATAGTGTTTCTTCTATACTTTTTTCTTTTGTTTGTGTTTTTTTAGCCATTTTAGTGGACCTCCTTATATTTTCCATATTTGTTTCAAGAAGCCCTTTTAATGAAGGGCTTCTCGTATTTTATTTAGGTGAACAGAAGTTAATCTTCTAAGGATTTAAATGAACTAGTTAATCCCATTTTCTCATAAAGCTCATAGTAATCGGAACTATGTTTTTCCTGGGCCTGTTTGATTACTTTAGCTAGTTCACTATCCGCTTTTACAAAAGCATTACCTAGTTCACTTTGAATTGAGCTATCTAAGTTTGGAACTGGTATTGATTCAATATCTTTTACACTTAAGATTGTAACTGCAGTCCCCTTTTGTTTAGAAGAGATATAATACGTTCCTATTGGACTTTCTAAGAAGGCTTTTAAAAAGTAAGGATTTACTCCGTTGTTTGGTCGTATTGAAATGAAATTGTGAGAAATAATTAATCTTTTATTAATCGCTGGGACTATTGCAATTTTTATAGATGATCCTCTGCTAGATAAAAGGATATCACCTTCCTCAACTTCATACATACTTGCTCTTCTCTCGTCTATATCAATAGAAGTCAGCTGATCGAATTGAATATTACCATCTTGAATATCAGCTAATTGGAGTAAATAATACTGGCCATCTGTTTGGTCCAGTTCTTTCTTAGGTGGTGTATTCATCCCCCTTGTCATCGTAACAAGTTCCTTGAGTTCAATTTTTGGAATAGGAGAATTCTCATAAGCGTCTTTATTTACTAAAACATCACCAAATACACTTTCAACATCATCCAATGAAAAATAATTAGCGATATTTAAATTTGCATCTTCAATTTCTTCGACTGAAACAAACGTACTGTATTGTTTAATCTCTTCTCCCTTATGGTAAGCATTTATTATCTTTTCTTGATCCTCTTTTCTTAGGATGTTTTGACCTCTCACTTTATCCACTGTATCTTGCGCGTTTATGAATTGAATTTTTCTTTTCCTTTCAGGTGACTTGTTTTTATTTAGAATAAGAATTACTGTTGGAATCCCAGTTGTAAAGAAGAGGTTACTTGGAAGTCCAATAACAGCTTCTATTACATCATCTTCAATCATCGCTTCACGTATTTTCTTGTCAGCTCCTCCACGGAATAGTGTTCCGTGCGTGACAATAACAGCTGCCTTTCCATCTTCTTTTAATGAAGAAAGTGCATGTTGAACAAATGCAAGATCAGCATTTGACTTACTAGGTAAACCATAAATGTATCTATTATACAGGTCGTATTCCGCTTTTTCTCTTCCCCATTCTTTTAATGAAAATGGAAAATTCATTAGTACGTAATCAAATTTCATAAGTTGACCGTTTGCAAATGCTGGATCTGAAAGTGTATTCCCTAGAGCGTAATCATGCTTATACTCGTGCATTAATAAATTCATCTTGCCTAAAGCCCAGACAGATTGGTTTAATTCTTGCCCGTATAGATGAACACCTTGCTCATACTTTTGAGCATATTTTGCAGCTTCAATTAGAAGGTGAGCTGCACCAGCTGTTCCGTCATATACTGATCCGCCTTTAATATCTAGAAGAGCGGGAAGTAGTTCTGCTATAGAGTGAGGTGTTATAAACTCACCTCCAGACTTTCCTTCTCCGGATGCAAAAAGAAATAATAACTCTTCAAATAATTCTGGTGTTGATTGTGTTTGATTGAAAAGCGAGATTAATCGCTCTAAAATATCATCATCTAATTCTTCTATTTCTTTTATTGCGAAAACACCTTTTAATTCGATATTTTGTTCTTCAATTTGTTCAAATGCACTAATAATGTTATTTTTTAGATTCTGCCCCTGAAATATAATGTTTTTCCATTTTGCTGTCTCAGGGATAATTAGGTGTTCATTATTCTCGACAGATTTTAATGTGAAGATTGAAGACATTATTTTTCTTTGTTTAGATAGAGGTGTCCCTCCTCTTAACAGCTCAGAAGACTTCCATAGGGTTGTAGTTGAATTTTTCATTTAATATCCTCCTTAATTAGATTATTTCATGAAGTAATTCATTTACTTTCTTTATTTCTAATAAAAATATAACATGTAAAAATCGAGAAGTAAAGCATTTTAAATAAAATATTTTTGATTTACTACAAAAAGTAATTATATTACTTTTTTAAAAGGAAGTGTTATTTCAGTATTAACTGGAGTTAAAGAGTAGAAATGGAAAGAAATAATATTAGAGGTACAGTTTAAATACACAAAAAATACTGAGAGCTGCAGAACATTTTTAGTCATGCATCTTCAGTAATTTCTTGTTCGTTAACTTTATGATTTATTACTACAATGAGGGCAGCGAATCCTACCATCCTCAACTTTCAACATTGCTTCATAATAATTAAACTGTCCACTATCATGCAGTTTATCTACTTCGTCTTCTTTTTCAGGATTCACAATCCATCCAAGCCAGCAATAATTGCAATTAGTATTCATAGGTTGTCCTCCATTTGTTCACTTTTTCGAAAGTATTCTTGTAATCAAATTAATGAATTCCTTGAACCCCTCTTCAGCTGCTTTTATAAACTCTTTTTTCACTTTTAGTCCCCCAATATTGATTTTGTGATGATTTTTCCTACTTTACTTCCACCAACTGCTCCGACTGTTACACCCGATCCAGTTCCGATAACACTACCAACTGCAAACCCAATCCCTGCTCCAACTGGCCCACCTATTACAAATCCAATTCCAGTTCCTAAGCTCGCTCCTGATGCACCACCTGATGCACCACCTGCTGCTGCCCCAACTGTAATACTAGTTGCTTTAACACCCAAATCGATAACTGTTTCTTTTTTTTCATTAACAAAATCTAATACTTTTGCCATACCCATCATAATCACCCCTACTTTTTAAGATTTTTAGTTATGTTTTCCATTGATTTGAGTAATTCAAGAAAAATTTCTTTAAAAAGATTCACGTTCATTTTCCAATCCTCCTATCTCGAAACAATTTGTTAACTTGAATACATTGTATAATATGTTTTTCAAAATGTAAATATTTTTACATAGAGTATTAAATTTTATTTTTTGATTTATTATTTACCATAAGTTAAAATATTGTTAAGAGGTGTATGGAAATGAATAACTATCTATTATTACTAGGCAATAATGTTTCAGAGGTAAGACAAATTTTAAATCTAACTCAAGAGGATTTAGCTATTAAAATGGGAATAAGTAGGCCTACTATTGTAAAATTGGAACAAGATCCTTCTAGGCTGACTAAAACTTTGGCTTTTGCATTTTTTGTAGCGGTTTCTTATGAAATAAAGATTCGGATTAAAAATGTGAAGAATTTAGACCCTAAAGATTATAAAAATCCCGATAAGATAAACAATTTTATTGGTGCAATTAAAAAATCTTCATTATTACCGATAGGTACCCTTGCAACTGCTGCAACGTTTAGTTTAGGTGGTTTAATCCCTGGAATTGGTGCAATCATTGCAACTACAAGTGCATTAAAGGCATTTAAAAATAAGAAAGAACTAGATGAATTGAAATGGGATGAAGAAAAGGCTAAAAAGATAATTGAGGAAGTTCAAAAAAAATTATTAGAGGATCAAAAAAAAATCGCAAATTGCTTCCAATTAACTGCATTTGAAATTGAACAATTTGTGGAAAGGATCGAAGAAGGCGAAAAAGCTACTGAAGTCTGGTGAAATATAAATGGCGACCTATATCTCTTATAGGTCGCCAAAGTACATAATATTAAAATCAAAAATGAAAAGTAACAAACAAATGCACTACTTTAAACATGATACACCTAACAAAAGTAGAAATTTCTACTTTTGTTAGGTGTATCATTGTTATTTTTCCTCATTATATTCCTCAACTATAAACCCAAACTACTTTTGCACAATCTAAAATAGCTTACAAAAGAGTGTATAAGAATTTGAATTTATTCAAAGTTATTTAAAATACTGCTTTCGGTTTCAAATTATGAAGTACGTTTTTACCAAATGAATATCCACCTTTAGGGTTTGGATACTTTATAGTTATTGATGATGGTAGCTCATAAACAGCATATGAACCTTTTAATGAAGGGTCAAATAGTACACTTTTACATCCGATAACTAGAATAATATAATCATATGTCTTAGGATTACCCAAGCTAATGTTTGTTTTCGTTCCATCTGCATATTTAACTTCATATTTTTTCTTTTTTTTAGTAGCGTCATATCCTTTTTGACGCTTATTTTTATTTAATTTAAAACCAAATGCTTTTGAAGCAATAAATTCACCTAAGTCACCTAGATAACGATTTGAACGAATGATATCTAATTTTCTTAATTGACCAACAGCATCATAAAAATTATCAATAGCCTGTTTTTCTTCGGGTGTTAGCATATGTGTCATTCCTCTCATTTTGACTGCCATATAGCTGAAGCAGCGAGTACACGGGTTTGTTCGTCTTCAGAATCTAATGATTTTACTAATACATCCCAAGCTTTTTCGAAGATTTCACCCTTTGGAGAATTCGTAGCGTTTAAATCTGATTGACCAAGGATATAAGGTTCGATCTCAGCCAGTGCAAATGGATATTTAAATTTCGTGATGGTTGCCCGATTTTTTAGATGTTCACGGACTTTTTCATTTAAGTGATTTCGTTCTACGGTTGCTAACCATTCTACGGATCGGCGATGACACATACCATCTATGTCGTTATCATATTTCTCTTCATAGTAATATTCCCCAACTTGACCAATATGGACATAGTCACCTTCAGTGATCATAACGATATCAAGCGGTTGCATTGTATTAACAAACGCATTGACCATCCCTTTATGGTAAGCCATTGTCTGTCCTGTGTAACTCTTATAGGCCTGAGCTAAACGATATTCTATTTCGTCTGAATCTACGTTAGTTAAATTGCCAATACCTGGCCAACCAATCGCAATGAAATTTTCTTTTAAAAATAGTGGTAGACGTTCTGTACCATTTGGTTTTGATTTTAATTGAAATAAATTCATTTTGTAGTCTCCTTTGTAAGTAGTGTAGTGATATCCAAATCTTCAACTTGATAAGTGGAACCTGTCACTATACCTGGAGATCGGACAACAGTTTGTACTGCATTATTATAAAGAGATAAATACTCGTTAGTTTCAACCCATTCAATTGTACGTTGATGACAATAACCATCAATATCGTTATCAAGGGAATGAATATACTGATATGGACCAATAATGCCGATACTAACTTTTTTCTTGTAGCGAATTAAGAGGATATCACCATCTTTCATTGTATTTTTAAAGCACCAAATAGCACCTAGGGCGTTTCCTAAACGACCACTAGTAAGTCCGTAGATACCTTCTAATTGTTTCTTAATTTCTTCTTTCGATTGTCCTTCTAAATTTCCAATCCCAGGCCAACCAATCGCAACAATATCTTCTTTTAAAAATTGCTTATACCGATTTTCACCGTGTGGCCGATACTTCATCTGAAACACCTTAACCATCCTAACAACTCCTTTGGAATCCTAATGGAAATATTATTATTGATAATAATACCAAAAATAGTAAAAGTCAACCCTAAAATTCATTTGGAATCATAAGGACTTAGGAGGGTGTTTCTAGGATGGTATTTTAATTATTTAAATTTAAATACAAAAAGAGGCCAAGTTTATTGGCCTCTTAATTTATCGTATATATTTTTCTTTATTAATAGTTTTTTATGTTTAAGAATTTTATGTACCACAATTACTTGTGGTTCCTTTGTAAAAGTAATACTCCCTAAATCTTCAATCAAAAAGGTAATTGGTACAGCTTTATCCCTCGTGAGTTTTAAACCAATATGTATACGTTTCCCAAAGAAATCTTTATAGAGCAGTACGTCGCAATTTAGTTTATTAAATTCAATAGCTGAAGGATCAGCCAATACTTTATGGGCTAAAAAGAAAAATTTTATTTTCTTTTTTATATCACCATAACTTTGTTTATGTAAATTACTTATAGTTTGTTTATCAATTACACCATTTTTTATGTTTGTATATGCTGTAAAGCCCTTAAAGCGTTTAGTTCGACCATCTCTTATACCATAAACACGTTCAGCAGCATAATGTAATCCAATTAAATGTGGGAAATTAGCATGACTACATCTAAGATATATCTTTCTAGTCAAACCAGTATTAGTATGGGTAACGCTATAGATATGCTTAAAGGGTTCGAGAAAGTGGTCGTAATATTCTTGTGTTAGTTTCAGTGTTATATTATCTACTTTCGGAACTTCAGTTAAAAATGCATATTCTGTTGCCGAATAAATGTGATTACTAATAAGTTACACCACCAATATAAAAATTAGCTCTGATTTAAAATCAGAGCTAATTGGGAATTTATTATCTTAAAAAGTGACGTAAGCTACTATATATGTGTCCGTAGCCAGGATAATAAGTCGCTCTAATTATTTTTAAGCCCCTCAGAGCCAACGAGGATACAGCTATTACGTCACCAGTGCTGTATAGTGCCTTAGGAACAATAGCACCACTGGTTTATTTATATCCATTATATATAACTTTTAGTACGCGCACAAGTGTAAAACTTTGCTAAAATATGAAAGTATGTTCTTACATATATAGAGTTACACCTCGCGAAAGTAGAAATTTCTACTTTCGCGAGGTGTATATATTTGTTATTTCTCCTCGTTAAACGCCTCAACCATAAACTCAAACTGTCTTTGTTGGCGATCTGTTAACTCGTTCTTCACGTAGCTATCAATCAACTTCTGCAATATTGCATATGTTTTACTTTCGTCCATAAATGATCCAAGTAGATTAATTTCAGAATGGATCATTGTTGGAACTTTGATACTCTTCGTGCTATTACTTTTGCCAACAACTGTTTTAGCTTTAGGCTTTGGAGGTTCAACTTTTGTTACTTCTTGTGTAGCTACCGGTTGCTGAACAACTATTGTAGGTGCAGTATATCCAAAATCTGTGTCTTGTGTTTTAAATACGGGAACTGGAGGTTGCATAGTTGGTTTATTCTTCTTCTTAATCAACCCACTCATATTTACCAGCCTCCTCGAATTGCTCT
>DATMFE010000105.1:0-115848 GCA_035556295.1 Ureibacillus sp. | reverse complement strand
TGGTACGTTATGGTTAGCACTATTTGCAAATTATCCAATCGCAATGGCTCCTGGTATGGGTCTGAACGCATTCTTTACGTTCACGGTTGTCCAAGCTTCTAAAGGTGAAATTGACTATATGACAGCATTTTCTGCTGTATTTGTAGCCGGTATACTTTTCTTCATTATTAGCTTAACGCCTTTACGACAAATGCTCGTAAAAGCAATTCCAAATAACCTAAAATTAGCCATCACAGCAGGTATCGGTTTATTCATCGCTTTCATCGGTATGCGTTCAGCAGGCTTAGTGACAGGTGACGAAGCAAACTTAGTAAAATTGGGCGATTTATCAAGCCCTATGGTTTGGTTAACAATCGTAGGTGTTCTTGTTACTGCTATTTTGATGATGTACCGTGTATTCGGTGCAATTTTCTGGGGTATGATTATCACAGCAATAATCGCTGTATTGACTGGTAACTTAACATTTAATGGTGTTGTTGCTATGCCGACATTACCAGAAGGTATTTTAGTATGGAATCCAATTGAAGCATTTGGCGATGTCATTAAATACGGCTTATACGGGACAGTCTTCTCGTTCATTTTAGTTACATTATTCGACACGACAGGTACAATGGTCGGCGTTGCCAAACAAGCAGGTATTTTAAAAGATGATAAACTACCGCGAGCACGTCAAGCATTCCTTGGTGACTCATTAGCAACCACAATCGGTTCAATGTTTGGTACAAGCCCAACAACAGCTTACGTAGAATCTTCTTCTGGCGTAGCAATGGGTGGACGTACTGGTTTAACGTCGTTAACAGTTGCAGTACTTTTTTTAATTACTGCATTCTTCTCACCATTAGCGGGTGCATTGGCAAGTGTTTCTGCCATTACTTCACCTGCATTAATGATCGTAGGTAGTTTAATGATTGGTGCTGTTCGCGGTATCGAATGGGATAAAGTTGAAGAAGCAATCCCAGCATTTTTAGTAATTTTAATCATGCCATTAACATCGAGTATTTCAACTGGTATTGCATTTGGGTTTATTTCTTACCCATTATTTAAATTATTTAAAGGTGAAGGTAAAGAGGTTCACCCATTACTTTACTTCTTCGCGATTTTATTTATTATCCAGTTAGTATTTATGCCTCACTAAAAACTTCAAGCCTCTCGTTAAAGCGAGAGGTTTTTTATGTGCGCTCATTTCTTATTTCAAAAACTATTTTCTGGTACGTACAAAATCATGAATGTTGGTACTTTAAAAAATACCCATTTGTGATTTAATTTTAATTAGTCAACAGGAGGGAGAAGAATAAAAAAAAAAATTCTATATTAAAGAATTAATAACAAAAAGAGACCTTTTTTATTATTTTAAAAAAATTGGAGTTACTACTAAAATGGATAAAATCAAAATGTATATACGTTCTTTCCATCCAATTGTTTGGGTGTTATTAACCGGTACAGTTATGTCACGGGGATCAGCTACCATGACCTTGCCGTTTCTCGCAATCTACTTATCAAGGAATATGGATATTTCCCCTGTCATTATTGGAATAACTATCGGGATTAGCCCACTGATGGGAACAGTAGGTGGATTTATCGGTGGGTATTTATCCGACCGGTTTGGCAGAAAGCGGGTAATGTTGACCGCATTATTTGCTATCGCATTCGTATATTTAGGATTTACACTCGCCTCTAGCCCTGGATGGTTTATTCTTTTAAATGCATTAAACGGTCTAAGTAATTCCTTTTTTGAACCCACATCACAGGCTTTAATGGGGGATTTGACTGATAAGAAACAACGAATGAAAGTTTACTCGCTCCGTTATACTGCTATCAATATCGGTGCTTCAGTCGGTCCACTTTTGGGTGCGTGGCTTGCCTTTACTTCTGCAAGACTTTCCTTCGTTATTACAGGTAGTGTTTACTTGCTCTACGCTTTTGCATTGATGTATTTGATGCGAAAGTTTGCTGTCGGCCTGTCAGTCCATCATGAAAAAGAAACGGTGAAGTTCAGTGACGCCTTTCGAATTTTTAAAAATGATAAAGCATTACGCTATCTTGTTCTAGGAATTATATTGGTGAATGTTGGATACGCCCAGCTAGACTCAAATATATCCCAATTTCTTCAACTTAATCTTGCGAATGGGGTTGTTATTTTTTCAGTTTTATTAACTATTAATGCCGTAATGGTTGTGGTTTTACAGATGCCTGTTAGCCATGCTGCTGAAAAGTTCACGCCTATGAAGTCCATGATAGTGGGTACTTTGTTAATGGCAACCGGTTTGCTTACCTTTGGCTTTGTCAATGGCTGGGCAATGGCAATTCTCGCAATGGTATTGATGACATTGGGAGAGATTTTAATTTTTCCTTCGAACAGCGTTCTAATCGATCAACTTGCACCAGATCATTTAAGAGGAACCTATTTTGGAGCAGGCCAGTTCCGTAAAATAGGAAGTTTTTTAGGACCTATCTTTGGTGGTTATCTTTTAGCCCATGTACAAAGTCTTGTTATGTTTTGGTTGATTTCGATGGTAGTTTTAATTAGCATACTATTTTTTGCTATTGGAAATCGGGCACTTCGATTGAGGGCACGTTAATATTGGCTATTTCTAGTATTATAGTATTTAAGTTTGTGAACTTGTTAAAATCAACCTATTTTGATAGAATCAAGTTAATTAAATGCATTTGCAGGGGGACACATTTGTGTTGAGAAGGTAAAACCTGACCCTTAGAACCTGACCGTTAATACGGACGTAGGGAGCAAAGTACATATTTCTTTTACTGTACTTACTATGGCTCCGCGTAATTTACGTGGAGCTTTTCTTATGCAAATACTTTAATTGCGGGGGGACACATTTGTGTTGAGAAGGTTAAAACCTGACCCTTAGAACCTGACAGTTAACACTGACGTAGGGAGCAATTATAGGTGTAGTCTACACTTTTTTGGCGTCTCTATATAATTAGAGACGCCTTTTTGCGCTTCCCTTCTATCAAGTGAGGAGGACAACGGATGAAATTTTGTGAAAAAGTGCGAAAAGGGACAGATCGTTATGAAAAGTCAAGTTGGATACAGGAGGTGTACTTCATTGAGCTTACGAAAAATTAATGAAAAAAAGCCACTTGTCCATTGCATTACAAACTATGTTGTTGCGAATTTTACCGCAAATGGCTTACTCGCAATAGGTGCTTCCCCTGTGATGGCGGATGCTATTGAGGAAGTTACTGAAATGGCAAGTATCGCTGATTCTTTGTTACTGAATATCGGCACGCTCAATGACCGGACAATTGCGTCCATGCAAGCAGCTGGCCAAAGTGCGAATGCCCACCAAGTGCCGATAGTGTTAGATCCAGTTGGTGCAGGGGCAACTGAATTTCGTACGCGTACAACGCTTGCCTTATTAGAACAGTTAAAAGTGAGCTTAATTCGCTGTAATATGGGAGAACTTGCAGCCATTGCCGGTGTCAATTGGCATTCAAAAGGTGTGGATAGTGGCTCAGGGGAACTCGATGTTGTTCAAACGGCCAAAACAATTGCTAGGAACTATCATTGCTTGGTCATTGTTACAGGAGAAACAGATGTATTAACAGACGGTGTTCAAGTGGAACGGATCACGGGCGGTCATGATAAGATCACGAAAGTGACAGGCAGTGGCTGTTTATTGAGTGCGATTTGTGCAGCTATGCTTGCAAGTAGTAATGATCCATTTACTGATTTAGCGAATTTGTTACGTGAATATAAACAGGTAAGTGAATGGGCTTATGGGCCGATTGGGACGTTGCATGAAAATTTTCTCAATCATTTAGAAAGATTCGCGGAGGGAACAGAATGATTGCATGTACAATAGCGGGTTCAGACAGTGGTGGTGGAGCTGGTATTCAAGCAGATTTGAAAACATTCCAGGAATTAGGGGTGTTTGGCACATCGGTCATTACGGCTTTAACTGCACAAAATACAACAGGTGTACATGGAATTTTTCCAATCACTGCATCATTTGTACAAGCACAGTTAAAGGCAGTACTCGATGATTTTGATGTAAAAGCAATTAAAACAGGTATGTTGTTTGATGCAGCAATTATTGAAGGGGTAGTGGCGTTGCTGAAAGAGCAGCAAATTCAGTTAATAGTGGACCCTGTCATGATTGCAAAAGGCGGCGCTAGCTTATTACAACAGCAAGCAGTTCGAGCAATGAAGGAACAGCTATTACCAATAGCAACAGTTTGTACCCCCAATATTCCAGAAGCTGAAGTATTAACAGGACGGTCGATTCAAACGAAGCAAGATATTGAACAGGCAGCGAGTGATTTACTAGCATTGGGTGTACAATGTGTTGTCTTGAAGGGTGGGCATCTAGACGGGGCATTCGCGACAGATACTGTGTTTTGGAATGGTGGGCATTTTACGATGACGACACCACGTGTACAAACAAAAGATACGCATGGCTCAGGCTGTACATTTTCAGCAGCCCTTACTGCACAGTTAGCGAAAGGTTTACCAATGAAAGAAGCCATGATTGAGGCAAAGAAATTTATATATTTAGCCATTTCCACCCCTTTATCGATTGGTCTAGGTCATGGTCCTACCAACCATTTTGCGTACAAGCGTGCAGCAGGAGAATGCGAGGTACTGATTCATGAATCGTAATATGTTAAATGTTTATTTTATTATGGGATCTCAAAATAGCGAGAAGCCTCTTGAAACACTCGAAAAGGCATTGCAAGCAGGTATTTCTTGTTTCCAATTCCGTGAAAAAGGAGATGGTTGTTTAACGGGTGCAGCTTATGAGGCATTTGCCTTAGCCTGTCAAAAACTTTGCAAAGCGTACAATGTGCCGTTTATTGTGAATGATGACATCGAATTGGCCATGAAAATTGGGGCGGATGGGATTCATGTCGGTCAAGATGATGTAGCTATCACAGAATTTCGAACACTTGCCATCGATAAAATTGCTGGGGTTTCTGTACACAATGAACAGGAATTAGATCAAGCGATTCGAAGCGGAGCCAATTATGTAGGGATTGGGCCAATATATCCAACGAAATCAAAGCATGATGCAAAACCACCTGCAGGACATGAATTTTTACGTGTGGCGAGAACGAAGTATCCTGACTTTCCAATTGTCGGGATAGGTGGCATTAATGAAGAGAATGCATTAGATGTTCGTTTAAGTGGAGCAGATGGTGTAGCTGTTATATCAGTCATTTGCGAAAGTTCAAATATCCAAACAACCATTCAAAAGTTAAGTAAGGGGAAATGAAGATGGAACTACATGAACAAACCGTTTTAGTTACAGGTGGAAGTAGAGGCGTTGGAGAAGAACTCGTTAAAGCATTTGTCAACGAAGGGGCTAATGTCGTACTGAATTATTATAAGAGTCAGGAAAAAGCGCAACATTTAGCACAAAGTTTAGGTTCTCAAGTGATCGCTTTGCAAGCAGATATACGTAATCAACAAGAAGTGCAACAAATGGTCGATACGGCTAAACTACATTTTCAAACACCGATTACAACAATCGTCAATAATGCGTTGATTGATTTCGAATTTAATCCACTCACGCAAAAAAATGTGTTTGAGCTTCAATGGACCGATTACAATAAGCAATTTGAAGGAACGATTCAGGGTGCTTTGAACAGTATTCAAGCATGTATACAGGATATGAAGGAACTAGGATTTGGACGTATTATCAATATTGGGACAAACTTATTTCAAAATCCGGTAGTAGCTTATCATGAATATACAACAGCCAAAGCAGCATTACTCGGATTTACACGTAACATGGCGAAAGAATTAGGTGCGTATGGCATTACAGTGAATATGATGTCTGGTGGACTCTTAAAACAAACGGATGCGAGTAAAGTGACCACAGCAGAGGTATTTCAAATCATTGAAGCCACAACACCTTTAGGTAAAGTGACAACCCCAAAAGAGCTAGCAGACGTGGCTTTATTCTTTGCCTCACCTTGGGGAAGAGCGATCACTGGGCAAAATTTGGTCGTGGATGGCGGTCTTGTAATGGATTAGCTACGAACTTAAGATCTGATATGGTAAGTTAATTAAGGTTGACATACTTCAATATAAATCTATTTAAAAGCGTGTTTGGGACATTTTTCTCAACGCGCTTTTTTGGTTTAACAAGATTCTGAATAAAAATAACACAATGTTGAAATACTCACGATTATAACGTACTGAGAGGAATTTATGATGTACATAAACAAAAATTTGTCTGAACAACTTAAGGGTAGATTCGATGATTGTGATGATTTAGTAACGAAGACATTTCCAGAGTTAGAAATTGAGGTATTATTTTTCGGGCATTTGGTAGGGGAAGAGGAATTGAGAAATAATATTATACAACCATTTTCAAATATAAAGATTGATGAAGTGAACAATATATTAAGAAGAAAAGAATTTAAAGAAGAAGAAGATCTTAACTCAATGGCTAATGGGATTTTGGAAGGAAAAGCATTAGTCATTTTTAAAAATACACTAGCCTATACAGTTGATATTTATGTTCCAAAAACAAGAAGTGTTTCAGCAGCAGAAATCGAAACTGTAATTGTAGGACCTAAAGAAGCTTTTATAGAGGACATTGGAACGAACCTATCTATGATTAGGAGAAGAATAAAATCAGACCGTTTAAAGGTCCTTAGTTATAAAATAGGCACGTTAACTCAAACGAAAATGTATTTATTGTATATTGAGGGTATTACATCCTCTGTGTTAGTGAAAGAATTGCAAGAAAAAATCAGTGAAATTGACATCAAAGGGATTAATGATTTAAATCAACTAGTACAATACTTAGACAAGAAGCCACTTTCTATTTTCCCACAATATTTTACGACAGAGCGACCAGATGTTTCAACATCAAAGTTGCTTGAGGGAAGAGTTATATGTCTGTTAGATGGTAGTCCCTATTCATTATCAACCCCTACTAGTTTTTTTGAATTTTTTCAATCTCCAGATGATTACAACCAAAGATGGATACTTGGTACTCTATCCAGGGCATTAAGATTTGCTGCATTAGCAATAACCTTATTTGCTTCTGCATTCTATGTAGCTGTCTCTATGTTCCAATATGAGATTATTCCTGTTAAATTACTGCATGAGTTTATTAAGTCAAGAAGTGATGTGCCATTTAACCCACTAATAGAGGCATTAATTATTGAGAGTATTATTGAGTTGTTAAGAGAAGCAGGAGCAAGACTACCGTCTAAAATAGGACAAACAATTGGTATAGTAGGAGGTATAGTTATTGGTACTGCTGCAGTTGAGGCTGGTTTTAGCAGTAATATACTCATTATCGTTGTTTCTATATCTGCTATCTCTTCATTTGTAGTTCCACACATTATTATGACCGCTTCTTTAAGGATTGCTCGATTTATTTTTATTATTCTTGCATCAATAGCGGGATTCTTTGGAATCATTTTCGGATTCATTATTTTATTAATTCATCTTTGCAGTTTGAAAAATATGGGAGAGTATTATTTTAAACCTATAGCACCATTATCTTTGAAGGACTTAAAAGATACTATTATTCGTGCTCCTTATCAGTTCTTTAAGAAATAAGTTAAGGAAGAGCCTAACTATGCAAAATGAAACATTTAAACCGTTCTATTTATTTTTTATTACCTATATGACTCAAATGGGTATAGTGTTCTTTAGCTTACCAAATAGTATAGCCACTCACTTTGGATATAACGGTTGGATCATGATTATACCTATTTCAGTTGTTGTTTGTATTCAAATTGGATTGATTGCTATAATTTATCGTTTTAATAAAGGTGAGTCAATTTTTCAAACCATTGAGAGTTTAAATTCAAAGGCAAAGATGATCGTAATGCCTTTATATATTTCTTTAAGCATATTCTGGTCAATACTTTCGATTACAATCGCAAAACACTATGTACATGTTATGAAGTTTTTATATTTTCCTCAAACTGATATGCAGTGGTTTGTACTTTTAACATTAATTCTTACTTTTTACCTTGTTACAAGAGGAATTATCACAATAGTTCATATCACTACGATATTTTTCTTTTTATCTGCTCCAATAATATTTCTTTTATTTTATTTTGTTCCTGACTTCTCTTTTTTGCAATTTTCTACATTTTTGTTTAATGAAAATACCGACTTTTATGGAGGGATTATCGAAGTATATACTGCATTCCTAGGGTTTGAAGTCATCCTATTTATGTTCCCGTATATAAGTAAAGAGAAAAGCGGTTTTAAATATGTTTTTTGGGGTCACTTATATACTTCTTTTGTATATTTAATTGTTACTATATTTTGTTATGGATTTAACAGTATACAACAATTAACTCGTCAAGTTTACCCAGTAGTCACTTTAATGAAATATATAGAATTTGAATTTATTGAACGATTGGACTCTATCATTTTTATATTATTTTATTTAAAGGTGTTAATTACTATTACGATGTATGTCTGGATTAGTTTAATTACCTTAAAAAGGGTGGTTAAATGGAGTGATAATCTTATTGTTTTTGTATTATTGGCAGTTGGATATTTAGCAACGCTCCCTTTTGTAACAAAAAAAGAATCAATCAGTTTGTTATCTGCCTTAACAAACGTTCAATTGTTCATTTCAGTCATCTTACCACTATTATTATTGATGATTATTTTTAAAAAGAGGCGAAGTAATGGCTAGAATTTTAATGATTAGTCTAATCTTGTTGATGCAATCGGGATGTATGGACCAAAAAATTGTTGAGGAGTTAGGATTTATTCATACAATAGGTTATGAGTCAATTGAGGAAGGAGAGAATATCGGAAAACTTAAAGTAACCGTCTCGTTTCCAATAGCAGAAACCTTAGAACAGCAAACAAACACTACTGTTGTTGATACTCCTAGGGAATCAATGTTATTTTTGAACCAAAAGACAGATAAAAATCTCGTTTTGGGTCAAGTAAGGAGTATTCTAATTGGAGAGAAACTTGCAGAAAAAGGAGTATGGGATTTAATCGATACATTTTATCGTGATCCAGTTTTAAGACCAACTGTAAAACTGTCTCTTGTAAAAGGCAGCCCACAACAAATGCTATCTAAAGACTATCCAAATTATCAAATGGTTGATACTGTTATAGAAGAGCTTTTGACAAAAGAAGCAAGGTTAAATACCATTCCTGAAATGGATATACATAAGTTTGCGAAAGATTACCTAGATGACGCTATCGATCCTATTGCTCCAATTATTTTACAATCCGAAGATGGAATCATGTCAGAAGGTATTGGATTATTTCGTGATGATCAGTTAGTAACATCACTACCAGAAATAAAATCAAGAGTTTTCTTTCTTTTAACTGGTGAGTTTAAAGAGGGCAAATTATTAATTAAAACAAATAAAGAAGAGAACGTATTATTTAGTTTTTTAAAGAATAAAAGAAGTATAAAGGTTGCAATAAATAATAATCAAGATATCGATGTGAATTTGTCAATTGAGCTCAAAGGTTTCTTACTGGAATACCAAGGAAAAAAAGATATTAATAATGAAAAACAAATGGCAGAGATGGAGGGAGACATTCAAGAATATATAGAAAACCAAATAAAAGAAATATTAGAAATTATGAAGGAACACAAAATAGATAATCTCGGTATAGGAAAGTATATAAAAAGAAAAATGGATTATCAGACATGGAAAAACCTAGACTGGCCCAAGTCAATAGATCGAATAAACATTCACCCTACTGTAACCGTAACCATTATAGATACAGGATTGGTTAAATAAAGGGGGATTCCTTCTTCTAACTATATTATGTAGTTGCGTGTAATTTCTAAAATGGCACATAGCTTTTGAACGTTCTTTTCCATTGCTCAAACATTATCTACAATTACTTAAGCATTTCCTCTCCAATTCTGCTTACTTTTTTTGAACTTCAATTTGTTGCACTAAAATCTGATGTTAAATAATAGATGTAGGTAACTTAAACACTTTGTGTAAAGGTGTATCAAAAAAGAGGTTTAAAAAATAATAAGGGGCATTTCGATTTGGTTCTTTTGATGTTCATTCAATAAATCATCTAACTCCTTACTTAATTTAATCGTGTCAGGATGAGTTAATCCTTTTAATTGTGCTGTAGCAATCATATCGCTTCTTAAGACTTCAATTTTTAATTGCAACTCTTCAGGGGGAAAAATTGTTGTTTTCATAATTTAACTCCTACTAATGTGTGATGGAAGTACAAAAAAGGGGGAAGTCCCCATAAACGAAAATTCCTAAAACAATAATAGTTTTGATAATTAAAACTTAATTCACAAAAGATTTATCAACGTTGAGTATCATTCAAATGAGAAGAATTTTGTAAATTGAGAGTAAGGGGGATAAAACAAATAAAATTTGTATTCGATTGCTCTGTTATTGGGCGCATTCAGGAATTTAGAATGCGCCTTTCTATTTTGGACCATATTGTTGAATAACATCTTTTAAGAAATATAAATTGTATGATCTCTTTTAAGAGTGTAGAGGTATTGACTAGAAATCTTCAAAAGATGTTAGCGTTAGTTCTTTATTCAGTATTTTACTGAAAGGGAAGGATGGTTAATTGTTTACTCTTTTTGCTTCGGAGGCACAATGAATATTTTCGCATCTGAATCTAGTAATTTATAGACATTTGGATCGGATAGTAATTGATCATGAAATGAAGCATAACGTTTAAGAGACATTAAGTCTCCTTTACGTGCAAGGTTATTCATATATCCAATGATTAGCTGTGTTTTTCTTGAATGAGTATCATCTTTGCTACTATCATTATATTGAACAACCATATTTAAAAGCGTCAGGGCTTCCATGCTTAATTGTTTACGAATTCTAGGTGTTGTTAAGTGCGTAATATTAAGTTCAATCATTCTTCTCGCTTGTACAAGGTCTCCATTTTTTATAAAGTTCTCTAACAAGTGTAAATCTCTATTTCTCTTCATTGTTTCACCATTTCTATCTTTACTATAAATAAAAAGAGGCGCGATTCTGGCACTCCTTGGATATTTGATTAATTATTATAGAAAATCAGCCCTAAACTTTTATTTTTAACTTACATCCTTTGATCACACTAGTACCCCTTGTGTAACCTCGGGGGAATTAGAGTCCCCATCGCTTGTTCTCCATCTTATGTTTGTAAGATACATAAAACCGAGTTGAATAATTTGTACTAAAGTGATGTAGGTTCTCCGAATCAAATATTTGATAACAAGATGTATCATAAGGTTTATTTGGTAGGTTGTCTAATTGCATTCAAACATAAAACTTAGTATTTTATTCACATCAGCCAATAATTTGAATCCAAAAATAAATCATTTGAAACAAATTTTAATCAATTATTTAGAAATTATTAAATATAAAAAACTCAGCCGTTTATGCTGAGTTTTAGTAGGATTTATATTTTTTTAATTCTAGTAACATATTGACAGATATTTTAACTGTTTTATCGTAGTTTTTAAAATGTCCTACATATTTTTGACCTATCTGTTCAATCATCTCTAAATAATCAACATTTACAATGTAGGATTTATGACATCTACTAAAGTTAGTATCTAGTTGTAGACTTAGGTTGAAAAGTGATTCATAAGTTTCATATTGTTTATTCATTGTATGAATGACAGATTTTCTATTCAACCTCTCTATGAAGATAATCTCCGTTAATGGTATAAAAATAATAGAGGAATTATTTTTAAGCGTCAAATTATTTTTAACAGAGATAGTAGGCTGTTTCAACGTTTGATTAATCATTTGTGTCGTTCTTTGCAACGCATCATACAATATATTCTCAGATATTGTTTTTGATAGTGATTGGTTTAAGTAGTCTTCTGGGGATAATGAATTATTTAATTGTCTGGTTAAGTTAATACAAGAACCTACCACCTCAACAACTTCGTCATTTAGAAATATTGGTCTTAACGATGCAACAAAATAATTTCCGTTAACCTCACTTTCATAATGTACAAAGTTCCCTTCCCAAGCTTCTAAGTAGTATTGATGTTTACTATTTGCATAGTCTTCTGGAAGGAAGTCTTGTAAGGTTTTACCGATAATATCCACAGGTGTAAACCCAAGTTGATAAAGTAAATCTCCCTCAATCATTGTATGGATAAAAACATCATTTTGTTTGATAAACTTATATACCATACCCGTTTGATGAGCGTGTAATTGTTTAAGATATCCGAAATCACTCATTATAATCACCCCAATACTATGAATCTAAAGGTCTCTTACAACCTGAAATAGATCACTTGATAATTTTATAATAATTCCTAGTAATTAGTAAATTTAAAAATAAATTTACATAAAAAATAGGGAAAAAATTAGTATCTAATGTAAATGAAACTGTGAAAAAAGTCTATAAAGATACTTTATCTATCAATTTAATAAGTATCTGTAGGAGAAGACATATTTTCTTATTGGTAAAAATAGTTGAAACAATTTTTAGTATCCTCTCAAACTGACCCTAATAGTATTTAGAAAATTGACTCTTTTTACGTGGCCAATTTTCATTATACTAAGAGTTATTACAGGAATGGAGGTTATTTATATGGTACAAGTTGGAACTGATAGAGTTAAACGCGGAATGGCAGAAATGCAAAAGGGTGGCGTTATTATGGATGTTATTAACGCTGAACAAGCAAAAATTGCAGAGGCAGCAGGCGCAGTGGCAGTGATGGCATTAGAACGTGTTCCATCAGATATTCGAAAAGCTGGCGGTGTTGCTCGTATGGCTGATCCTCGAATTGTGGAAGAAGTGATGGATGCAGTGACGATACCTGTGATGGCAAAAGCACGAATAGGTCATATTGTAGAGGCACGTGTTTTAGAGTCAATGGGTGTTGACTATATCGATGAAAGTGAAGTGTTAACTCCAGCTGATGAAGAATTCCATTTACTTAAGAGTGATTATACTGTGCCATTTGTATGTGGTTGCCGTGACTTAGGAGAAGCAGCACGACGTATTGGAGAAGGTGCTTCGATGCTTCGTACAAAAGGTGAACCAGGGACAGGCAACATTGTAGAAGCAGTTCGTCATATTCGAAAAGTAAACGCTCAAGTACGTCGGGTCGTTGGAATGAGTACAGATGAATTAATGACAGAGGCTAAAATTTTAGGAGCACCATTTGAATTACTTTTGGAAATTAAACGTTTAGGTCGTTTACCTGTTGTGAATTTTGCTGCGGGTGGAGTTGCAACACCTGCAGATGCGGCGTTAATGATGGAACTAGGGGCAGATGGTGTGTTTGTTGGCTCTGGTATCTTTAAATCAGAAAATCCTGAGAAATTTGCACGCGCAATAGTCGAAGCAACAACTAATTATAAAGACTATAAACTCATTGCTGAAATTTCGAAGGAACTTGGAAATCCTATGAAGGGAATTGACATTGCTACCCTAAATGTAAATGAACGGATGCAGGAGCGTGGCTGGTAATATGATTAAAATAGGGGTACTTGCATTACAAGGTGCAGTAAGGGAACATATTCAACAAATTGAAACTCTTGGTTGTGATGCTGTTGCAGTAAAGACAATTGAAGATTTGAATGGTCTTGACGGTCTTATTCTACCTGGTGGTGAAAGTACAACAATGCGTAAACTGTTAGAACGCTATGACTTATTTGTTCCAATACAGGCACTGGCACAGCAAGGGATTCCAATGTTTGGGACATGCGCTGGTCTTATATTGTTGGCAAAAAAGATTACGGGTTACGAAACACCTCATCTTGGCTTGATGGATGTAGAGGTAGAAAGAAATTCTTTTGGTCGACAAGTAGATAGTTTTGAAGTGGAATTATCGATCCCTTTAATTGGTGACGATATACCAGCAGTTTTTATTCGAGCGCCTCATATTGTGTCCATCGGTGATAATGTAGAAATACTAGCAACTTATGAAAATCGTATTGTTCTTGCAAAAGATGGCCAATTTTTAGGATGTTCTTTTCATCCTGAGTTGACTGAAGATGTTCGAGTGCTGCAGTATTTTATTGACATGGTAATTGAATTTACAAAGACTTCACAAGAAAAAGCAAATAGCATATAGTAAATTGTTAAATCGTTAACTTGTCACCCAACTTAATAGGATGTGATATTAAATGAATTTTAGTGTCCACGACAATGAGATTATTTCATATGAAGTACATCTTAAAAATGGGGTGATTATTATTCAAACCATTTCTCATTGGGAGAAAGCGCGTAATGTAACCATTACTTTTTCTGGAGTATTAGCACATTGGTTTGAACACCCTTTACAAGGAAGTATTATTCTAGATTTAGAGAAGCGGGAGCTAAGTGAATTTTTTCAATATAATAAGGAATTGTTAGAGAGAGGCAGACTATATAACTGGCCAACTGGTTACAAGGATATAAAAGAGTTAGAAGAGAAATTAAGAAATGAAAAATATCATTATTACTTAATTTCTGCATCCTATGGTCTTAATGGCTGGGTTCTTGCAAAGAAAGTAGAGCATTTCTAAATGTTAAAAAAACGCAAAATCCTGATAAACAAGGATTTTGCGTTTTCTCCCTTTTATATATTCTCCCTCTTTGCTAACAATGCCTCCGAAACACCCTCTACTCCAACCAGACCCAAAACAGTAAGAAGCAAGTTCTGTACCCCATAATAAGCATCCTTAGGGTCAAAGTATTCATTTAAAGTATGATAGCCTCCAGAATCTCCGCCGCCGCCAAGGGTAACTGCTGGGATTCCTAAAGAAATCGGAATATTGGAATCCGTACTTGATGCTGGAGTTAAATTAGGATCGAATCCAAGAGTTGATGAGGCAGCTGTGGCTGCTTGGACAATGATTGAATCAGGACTTTGTGAACCAGCTGGGCGATTGCCAACTTGTTCAATATGCACAGTGATATCGTCCGTTCTATTCCAGCGACGATTCTCTTCATCTTTTGCTTGATTGATCATATTTAATACTTTCTCTTCTAATAAATTTAGCTCATCATTCGAGTTTGAACGTAGATCAATGAACATCTCAGCTTTTTCTGAAATAGTATTAATGGATGTTCCACCTTCAATCACACCTACATTAAAAGTAGTCTTTGGATTAGCAGGTGTTTCTATATCGGCGATTTTCGCAATGGCTCTACCCAATGCATGAATCGGGTTAGGTGTTCCAAATGCCCCAAAACTATGGCCTCCTGGACCTTGGTAAGTGACTTTGTATCTTTTACTGCCCGTGCCTAAATAAGTAATTCGATCGGGCTCTCCAGGTTCAATTGAAATAAATCCGTCGATATCGTCTCTATTTTTAAATAATGATTTCACTCCACGCAAATCTCCGAGGCCTTCTTCTCCAACTGTTGCACCTATAATCAAATCGCCAACTGTTTGAAGATTGACGTGCTTTAATGCTCTCGTAAGTGAAAGCACAACTGCCAACCCTCTACCATCATCGGCAATTCCAGGAGCATATATTTTTCCATCTACTCTCTTTGCAATTACATCCGTTCCTTTAGGAAAGACGGTATCCAGGTGGGCGCATACCACTAGTTTTGGACCGCCACCACTTCCTGGTCGTATTCCAAATACATTTCCTACTTCATCGACTTGAATATCTTGTATACCAAGTTCCTCAAGTTTTTTTCTGTAAGTCTCACCTTTTACTTCTTCCATAAAAGTAGGTGCTTCAATTTCTGTCAGTTGGATTTGTTCTTCCGTTGTATGATCATTATCATCCTTCAAAAAAGCAAGTGCTTTCTCTACTTGAGCATTAGAAATGAGCACATTATATAGACTCTTAACTTGTTCACTAACGACGACCTTTTCTGTAGTGGTTTCTTTAAACATGGTTTCTCCCCCCATATTCAATCCAATAATGGATCAAAAATTATCCCCAATTTATTACTTAGATAGCATACTATTACACTTTTAATTAACAGTCAATTAACAATTATCAGAAAAATATATTGGTAGGTTGATAGTAATGAATAGAAGAATCCTCCAACAAATGCAGGTGCAAAGCCTGTACTTCGATTTAATACAAACCTTTTTTGCAATCTATTAATAAAGTGTTAGGAGACCAACTCAATAATTAAATAGTAAATATTATCTAATTATTCAAAATAATTTGAAAAATCGTTGAATAAAACTTTCTAATTGGTTACTATTAAAAGAAATATTTTTGGTAAATGTCCAAAAAAGGGAGGTTTTTCACAGAATGGTGAAAACGATGAATGAAATCATCTATGAAAATCGAAATCTATATAAACAATGGCTCATTGATTTTTGTTCAATACCGAGTGTTGCAGCGCAGAATAGAGGGATGGAAGAAAGCAGAGTGTTTCTTCAACATTTATTTGATACCTACATAAATGAAAAAGTCGAATTTATCGAAACCAGTGGATATCCGGTTGTTTATTCACATATTGAGGCAGATTCACCCTATACGATTAGTTTTTATAATCACTACGATGTGCAACCAGAAGATCCGATTGAGTTATGGCATTCACCACCTTTTGAAGCGACAGAAAGAGATGGGAAAATTTATGCGAGAGGGATTGCGGATAACAAAGGGAATTTAATCGCTAGACTTGCAGCTGTTCATGCAATGAAACAACAGAATCCTAATCTACCAATCAATGTAAAGTTTATCTTTGAAGGGGAAGAAGAGATTGGAAGTATTAATCTAGCAGAGTTCGCAGAGAATCATGCAGATAAAATTCAATCTGACGGCAACGTTTGGGAGTTTGGCTATCGTGATGTCGATGGACGCCTTCAAGTTTCACTTGGAGTAAAAGGCATGCTTTATGTTGAACTTTCTGCTGAAGGCGCAAATACAGACCTTCATTCAGCTAACGCGACCATTATAGAAAGTCCTGCATGGAGACTTCTATTTGCCTTAACTAGCTTAAAAGACCAAAATGATCGAATTCTAATTCCAGGTTTCTACGACGATGTAATTGATCCAACAAGTGAAGAAATTGAATCTCTTAATCGTTATTTATTTGATGAAGAGGCAAATAAAGAGCAGCTTGGAATCGCTCGGTTTGTGAATGATTTAACGGGATTAAGTTTAAAGAAGAAGCATTTGTTTGAGCCAACATGCAACATTTGTGGAATCAACTCCGGTTATACAGGGGAAGGATCCAAAACAGTCCTTCCGAATCATGCATTTGCAAAATTAGATTTTAGATTAGTACCTGGGCAAGATCCAAATCGTATTTTAAAACAATTAAGAGAACATCTCGATAATCAAGGATTCCACGATATAAAGATAAAAGAAATGTCTGGTGCGTATGCAGCGAGAACACATCCAAATGAAGCAATAGTAGAAGCTGTTATTGAAACAGTAACTGCAAGCGAGGAAATGGCTCCAAATATTGTGCCAAATACACCTGGAACAGGGCCAATGTATGACTTATGTCAACGATATGGCATTCCATCTGTCTCATTCGGTGTCGGTCACTATGCATCCAATAATCATGCACCAAATGAAAACATTCGTGAACAAGATTTTTATAAACATATTGAGCAAGTGGCAGACCTCATTGTGCGATTCGAACAAAAACTAGCAAGTAAAGGAGTAGAGTAATAGTATGCAATTAACTCATAAGGACGCATTTCATATTGTAGAAGAAAAATATCCCGAAATTAACAAAGCGATTTTACGGAATATAGATCAAGTTATTGAAATTCGTAGAGATTTTAGACAGCATCCCGAATTATCATTACATGAAAAACGAACGTCTCGTATTGTAGCAAACTATTTAAGAGAATGGGGATACGAGGTACAAGAAGGCGTTGGTGGTACAGGTGTTGTGGGTGTATTAAAGGGGAAAAATCCTGGTAAGGTGATTGGGCTGAGAGCGGATATGGATGCTCTTCCGATGAATGATGAAATCTCTGCTTCGTATAAAAGCATCAATGAAGGTGTTGCACACACTTGTGGACACGATGTTCATACTTCCAATCTATTAGGAGTTGCAAAGGTTTTTAGTGAAATTGGTCTTGAAAAAGGAACATTAAAACTAATATTCCAACCTGCTGAGGAAATCGGTAAAGGTGCAAAGGCGATGATTGATGAAGGAGTTTTAGAAAATCCAAAAATGGATTTACTTGCAGGCTTACATGTTGCGCCTGTTCTTGATGTCGGTGAGTTTTCAGTATCCAATTCAAAATATGAGTGTGCGGCGGTTGATATTTTTGAACTTGTCATAGAAGGAAAAGGTGGACATGCTGCGCACCCTCATAAAGCAATCGACGCAGTGATGATCTCTGCCCAAGTATTAGTTGCTCTGCAGCAAATCGTTAGTAGACAAGTCGATCCTCTGAAACCAGTAGTCTTAAGTTTTGGACAAATTGTAGGGGGAACGAAAGGAAATATATTACCAAGTACTGTAACAATTAATGGTACAGTTCGCACTTTAGATGAAGATGTTCGAAACCAAGTACCCAAGTCAATGGAGAAAATCGCTAGTGGAATTGCCGAGTCTTTTGGTGGAAAGGCCCATTTAGATTATCAAAGGGTGACGCCTTCATTAAGTACTAATGAGCATGCTAAAAATGATTTCAGTGAGCTCGTAAAGGAACTGTTTGGCGAAGAGTCAATGCACTGGGTAACTCCTTCAATGGGAGGCGAGGATTTCGCTTATTACTCAGAACTTGTTCCATCTTTATTCTTCAGACTAGGTACTAGATCTAGTGAAGAAACATCTTTTTCCATTCATCATCCGAAGTTTAATATTGATGAACAAGCAATTCGCTATGGCATGACGTTATTTAGTGTTTTATCATACAAATTTTTAACTGAATAGAGGGGGAAAAAAGATGAAAAAGACGTTCCTAGTTATGGTTGCAGTATTACTATTGGTACTATCTGCGTGTAGCAACAGTAGTGAAGGTACAAGTACAGCTGATAAAGGCAATACAGACCAACAAAATGATAAAAAAGTATTGGTGATTGCAAACGGTACGGATATGGTTTCATTTGATATCCATAATCACAATAACACGAGTACAGAAGCAATTCACGTCAATATGTTTGACTATTTAGTTAGAAATACTGGAAATGGATTTGAAGGTGTATTAGCTGAGAGTTTTGAAAATATCGACGGTACGACTTGGAAGTTTAAATTAAAAGAAGGGGTAAAATTCCATGATGGTTCCCCATTAACAGCTGAAGACGTGAAATTCTCCCTTGAACGTGCAGCGAAAGATAACACACTGCTTGAAAACGGTAGTTATAAGCAAATTAAAGAAGTCGTAGTAAAAAGTGATTTAGAATTTGATATTGTGACTGAAAACCCAGAACCTGCACTTTTAAACCGTATTTCGCGTATTGGTTCAGGGATTTTACCAAAGAAATATATTGAAGAAAATGGTTGGGATGTATTCTTACAAAAACCAATAGGTACAGGTCCATACAAATTCAAAGAATGGAAAAAAGATGACCGTGTCATTCTTGAGAAAAATGAAGAGTATTTTGGCGGCACACCAAAATGGGACGAAGTTGTCTTCCGTTCAATTCCAGAAGATTCAACACGTGTATCTGAAGTAATTACAGGCGGTGTTGATATTGCGGTAAATATTCCACCTACTGATATCGACCGTATTAATAATACGGATGGTGTATCAATTGCTACATCTCCGACACAACGTGTCATGATGTTAGTTGCTCGAACAGGTGGAGATGGTCCAACTGCCGATCCAAAAGTACGTGAAGCAATTGATTTAGCAATCGATAAAAAAATCATTGTCGATACACTATTACAAGGTATGGGAACTGTAACAAGAACTCGTGTTACGCCTGGTAATGTTGGAGCAAACGAAAGCTTGTATGGTGTTTCCTTATATGACAAAGAACGAGCTCGTGAGCTACTTAAAGAAGCTGGGTATGCTGATGGATTAACAATCACCATGTCATCTCCTAGCGGACGCTATTTAAAAGATAAAGAATCCGCAGAATTAATCTCTGCGATGCTTGCAGAAGTAGGTATTACTGTGAAGCTTGAGTTTTTAGAATGGAGTAACTTTAACGAGAAATACCAAGGCAAAACGTTTGGTGACCTATTTATGATCGCTTATGGAAACTCGATGTTTGACGCTTCGCTTGGGTTAGACCGTTTAAAGCTTGAAAAAGCAAAAGGTGAAACAGATTACAATAATCCAAAAGTAGAAAGTTTACTTCAAGAAGCTGAGAAAAACATGAACTTAGAAGAGCGTGCACAGCAATATATGGAAGCACAAGAACTAGTTGCAGAAGACCGCCCATACATTTTCTTATATCAAATGGATTCTGTTTACGCAGTCAACGATCGTATTCAATTTAATCCAAACTTAAATGAAATGTTATATGTTGATGAAATTACATTGAAATAAAAAATAGATAGGAAGAAAAAGACACCTGCCACTGTACCCGCAACGGCGGGTGTCTTTTTCATGCATGTGTCCATTCTCTAAAGTACTTTGGGAAATACGGAAGGAAGCCAAATTTACAAACAGGGTCAAACAAATAGCAAAGTGAGGGAGAGTATAAAAGTTGAAAATCAAAATTGGTGCAATTGGAGCAGTGGATTCATTAGAAAAATTAAAAGAAGTTGCATCGAAAGACGACCGGATACAATTAATCGGTTTTTCTTATGACAATTATGATGAACTAGAAACCATATTAAGAGCGAATAAATCAAAAGTAGATCAATGGATTTTCTCAGGTCAGTATCCATATGATTATGCGGTCAGAAATCAATTAATTGATGAAAACGATGGAAGTTTCCCACCACTACATGGAATTAGTTTTCTAGGAACCTTTCTAAGAATTAATAAAGAAAGAGGTCATTTTGCATCAAAGATCAGCTTAGATACGATTAATCAAAATATAGTTCAACAATTGTTATCTGAGTTTTCACTAGAGGACTGTTTCATTTCGTTTTTTCCATATGATTATCATAAATCCTCGGAAGAAATTGTTGATTTTCATGTAGAGCAACATAGATTAGGACATGCTGAAGTTTCAATAACAGGCTTTTTATCCGTTTATTTAGAGCTTACAAACCGAAACATTCCTTGTTATCGTTTAGTTCCCTCCGAGCTTGCTATTCAAAAAGAGCTAGACTTATTGATTACTAGAGCGTATTCGCAAATGTATGAAAACTCGAAGGTTACGATTATTAGTATTGATGTAGTGGAACAAAACGAGCAGTACACGATCTATGAAAAACAAAAACAAAATTTAGAATTAGAACGACAATTAATAGAGCTCACCGAAAAGTTGAATGGTAGTTTAAGAAAAGAAAATGGTCATATTTATATCTACACAACACATGGCGATTTCGAGTTATCGCTGACCGACGAATCCATACCTGAAACAATTCGTGAAATCCAACTATCAACAAATGTTGAAATGCATATAGGGGTTGGCTCAGGTTATACGGTGTATGAGGCAAAAATGAATTCAACTATGGCTTGTGAGGAAGGGAAAAAAAGAGAAGGATTTAACTTTATTTATTTAGATGAAAATAAAAATCTATTGGATATTTTGAGCCGTGAAGTAAATCCAGATACACTTCCTGCGCTTTGGCAAGAAACTTTAGAAAAGCATAACTATAATGCTACGATTCCATTAAAGATTTATAGATATGTAAAACTAAAGCAAATCAATCAATTCGGAAGCGAGCAAATCACCAATCTATTAAAAAATACAGACCGGAACACACGACGTATTTTAAGTGATTTAGAGAAAATGGGACTTCTAGAATTAGTTGAAGAGGAACCATTAGGAAAACGAGGACGGCCGAAGAAAATATATAGGATTTTATCAGAGATGAATATGAGTAGGGTATAAAGATAGCCAACCTCAAATATCTTTTGACTTGGCACCATACAAAGGGGCTGGGACAAAAGTAAATTTTCAAAGGTAAATAATTTCGATATACTCCATTTGAAAATAGTCTGCTTCCGAGGTAGGTGGAGACTAGTGAAAATTGGATGTGAATTCAATTCGATTCCTGCAGGATAGACAGTTTACTGGTGAGGGCTTGGGGCAATGTTATAAAGCTAAATTTGATGCTGAATTCAAAATTCTACCGTTAAGATTCGGGTGAAGGATGAATAGGAGAAAAATAAGAGTAGAAATTACGGTAATATTCTGTTTACTAGGTAGTTTGATTAAAATAAGCGTAAAAACTACTGTTAATTGCTCAAAATTAGATGAAAAGCATTGATTTTAATCAAATAAGCGTAAAAATTACCGTTATATACAATTGAATATGCATATTTCTCATAATAAGCTGAAAATCTACTGCTATTTTCCAATCAAAGTAAAATCAATAGCCAACCTTTTCTACTACAAAATAAGTAACTTGATGAAATTGGGCTGAGGGTCGCGGGCGAAAAGCGGAGCCTTCGACTACGGTTATCCGTTACAAATACAAAACAAAATCACAATCCAAATTGATGGATTGTACTTTTACTTTTATGCCCATTCCCGTTCAATTTGTATACAAAAAAGCCTTGAGAATTATATCATTCTCAAGGCCATTTAATCCTATTATTCTTTAACAATCGTATTCTTCAAAATTCCAACTTTGCTAACTTCAATCTCTACTACGTCGCCTTCTTTCATGAATACTGGCGGGTTGCGTTTTGCACCTACTCCACCAGGTGTACCTGTTACGATTACGTCACCAGGGCGTAATGTTGTAAATGTTGAAGTGTAGGCGATTAATGTAGGAATAGAGAATAATAGATAAGATGTGTCTGACTTTTGCATGACTTCACCGTTTAAACGAGTCTCTAACGATAATACTTCACCGTCTTCAATCTCATCTTTTAATACTAACCATGGACCAAAAGCCCCTGTACCAGTGAAGTTTTTACCTGGTCCCCATTGAGATGAATGTAATTGGTAGTCCCTTACAGAGCCATCATTGTATGCACTGTAACCAGCGATATAATCGTAAGCATCTGCCTCACTAATACGGCGACCTTCTTTACCGATTACAATGGCAATTTCACCTTCATAATCTAAACGATCTGATTCTGGTGGTAATAAAAGTGCAGCATTATGACCGATTTGAGAATCTGCAACACGGAAGAAGATTGTTGGATTATCTAACACATCACGTTTTGTTTCAAGACGGTGTTCATCATAGTTTACGCCTGCACAGAAAATTTTCCCTGGGTTTGTAATAACAGGTAAGTATTCAATTGCATCGTATGCAATAGTAGCTTCTTCATTTTCAAATGTCGATAAAGTGCTTAATAAGTCTTTTTCTAGTACTTCTTTAATAGAATGCGCTTCCAATTTTCCTGTTAAATCGATAATTCCTTCTTCTTTTGCAATCCCAAATTTCTCAACATTGTTATGTTTGAATGTAATTAATTTCATTTTTATCTCTCCCTTAGTTATTAACTTTCAATTTTCCTAGAACGATATCTGTTATATTGCGCTCGAAATCTTCATACCAAACGCAATTGTTCGGCCAAACTTGTGGACGTAGTGGCAATGTTTTGTGCCATGGACGTGGATCGAATATACCAAGTTCTGGAATGAACTGGTCCATATCTGAATATAGCTCGATTACATTTTTTTCTGGATCATAATGATATGAAGCCATGTTATGTCCAGCAGTATGACGGAATGGACCCCATTCTAACGAAATATTATGTTGCGCTAAGTGGTCTGCACTTAGTACGTGATGGCTGGCATCCTTTAATTCAAAAGCGATATGGTGCATCATCTTATGACCGAATGTTGAAATATTCAATGTATGGTGGTCAGCATTACATGTTAAAAATGTTGCGCGGGTTTGAATTTTGTCTGTGTAATGGAAACCTAAAACGGTTTGATAAAAGTCTACAGCTTTTTGTGCATCGAATGATCCTAATGCAATATGTCCTAATTTATATGGAGATACATGACCTTTTTTGAAACCAGGTGCTGGCATTTCGATTTCACGGAATAGATGAAGATTATAGCCATCTGTATCCTTTAACTCAATCAACTCTTTTATGCCATGCGAGTAGTCTGTTTTGATTTCAGATGAAATACCATGCTGCTTCAAATACTTTTGAACATCAACTAATGAAAGGTTCGGATCAATTTGATAACCCATAGTTGATAATTCACTTTCACTGCTCTGACGTAACACGATATTGTGATGATCTACCCCAGATGAAAGATACACTTCTTGCTCATCCCCAATTTCAACCGTGGTAAAACCAATCACTTCTTCGTAATAGTTCTTCATAGCTTGCAAATCAGTACAGTTAAAATCTGCGTATGCTAGCTTTACTACGTTAATCAATAATATCCCCTTCTTTCATTTATCATATTTTGATAATATTACGTATTTCTGAAAATTTCAATAATTAATTTTTAACTTTTTAATGTCGCCATTGTTCTTAAAAATAAGAGTTTTTTGTATTTTAATTTAATTGACAAAATTGTGAACAATCAATTATTATCAAAATATGATAATTCAATTCTAGTACCAAAGGGGGATGTAAATTGAGAGTTGCTCTAATATCTGCTACGAAACTATCATTACAACCTATCGAAAATGCAATTCGTAACAACAAAGATTCGATCGAATTTTTCCACCTATTAGATACTTCTCTTATTACAATGTTAAAAAATGATCAGCATTTAAGTGACCGTATTGTTCGTCGATTTAAATCGCTTTGTGACATAAGCATGGAAAATGGGGTAGATTGCATTCAACTAACGTGCTCGGCTTTTAATGATGTAACAGAGCAACTAAAAGAGATATATCCCATACCTGTTTTTCGTTCTGATGAGGGCATGGTTGAAAAAGCGCTTTCATACAAGCGGATTGGAATTGTTTCAACTTTTGCTGAGACACCTGAAGTATTGAAGAATTATATATTGAAAAAAGCTCCGGATGCTGAAATTTATATAGAAGTTAATACAGATATCATGAGCGCATTCGAAAAAGGCAATAAAGACTTACATGATGAATGTGTAGTTAAGATGATTCAGTCATTACAAGATAAAGTAGATGTTGTGGTACTGGCACAATATAGTATTGCGCACGTTGCCAAACAGCAAACGTTTAATGTACCAATCATCACTGCTCCTGATGCTACTATTGAGCTGATCATGGGGCAAAACCTGGGGGTGTAAAAGTGAAAACGTATGATGTATTAATTGTGGGGGCTGGTCCAACAGGTTTAACAGCAGCTAGTCTTTTAGGTAATATGGGAATTAGCACATTAATAATAGAAAAAAATGCAACAACCAGCACGATCCCAAAGGCAATTATGATTGACGATGAAGGAATTCGCATTAGCCAATCATTCGGCCTTGAGCAAGAAGTATTAAAAGTTGTAGTACCTGCTGGTGGTGCAGAATATTTCGGGAATTCAAAGAAACCATTTACAAGAGTTTTACCTAAGGTTGGTAAGTTTGGATACTATCCTCGAAATAAGTTTTTACAAGGTGAATTTGAAAAAGTATTACACAAGGGGCTTAAAAAATTCCAGAGTGTGCAACAATCCTTTAATACAGAATTAGTATCATTTACACAAGATGATTCAAATGTTGTAGCACAGCTATTCGACTTACGAGAAAACAAAGAGTATACCGTACAGGCTAAATACTTATTAGCATGTGACGGAGGTAGAAGTACTGTTCGTAAACAACTCGGTATTCAGCTAGTCGACATTGTGAAAGATAAAAACGGCTCAAGCTTTGAAGAACCATGGATTATTGTAGATTTAAAAAATGATCCATTAAAATCTCGCCATACAGCGTTTTACTGTAATCCACCTCGCCCTTCAATGAATGCTTCAACAGGTGCAGGTATACGCCGTTATGAGTTTATGCTTTTAGACGGTGAATCGGATGAAGAAATGCTAAAAGATGAAAACTTAGCAAAACTACTAGAACCACATTTACCATACAATCCTAACGATGTTGTAAAAAAGGCAGTAGTTCGATTCAACGCTTTAGTGGCTGAGAAATTCCAAGAAAATCGCGTGTTACTTCTAGGTGATGCAGCACATTTAACACCGCCTTTTGCAGGTCAAGGTTTAAACTCTGGACTTCGTGATGCTAGTAATGTGGCATGGAAAATAGCAGAGATTGTGAAAGGAAATTTAAAACATACTATTTTAGCAAGTTATGAAGTTGAGCGCCGTGAACATGTTGTTGCCATGATCAAATTAGCTGTTATGATGGGCAGCTTCATTTTAACAACAAGTAAAAAGCGCCAAATTGTACGCGACATTGCGTTTGGCTTCTTCAGCATAATTCCACCGTTGAAACGCTATGTTTCTGAAATGCGCTTTAAACCAAAACCAATTTGCAAAGATGGATTATTTATCGATCTTAAACAACATGAAAATACATACGTCGGATCGATGATACCACAGGCACAATTTTTGGAGCAATCTGGTCAATTCAAACGACTCGATGATATTTTAGGATCTGATTTTGCACTTATTAAAGTTGGTGGTCCAGAAGTAAAATTCCCTAATGGATGTGAAAATCTGTGGGATGGTATTAAAGTGAAAAAAGTAAGCGCTTATCCTTTTGATGATATACCTCATCCTGCTAAAAATGAGATCGTTTTCACAGATACTGAAAATATCTTTAAACCTTATGAAGGAAAAATACTATTTGTGAGACCGGATCGTTATGTGGCGGGCATTTTCTCACCTGAAGAATTCGACACATTTAAAGAAAAAATTAAAAATACCTTCCATGTCGATCACGACAAGAAAGGTATAGAATATGAGCCAATTTCAATTGCAAATTAATTAGACTGTAAAGAGATATTTTCAGCAGCAGTACAAACTAACTCTATTAATCTATCAATGTTAAATACCATCTCTCTTGCGGATGGATAAACGAGCGTTAAGCTACCAATAATTTGCTCTTTATAAAAAATTGGTGCAGCAATACCTGACAGATTATCATCAAGCTCGCCTCTTGAGATACAATAGCCGGCTTTACGAATTTTATTTAAATTATGATAAAAAATCTGGAAGGTATCACCTAAATTGGCTGCTTTGATTTCCGCTCGATATTCATTAAACATTCTTTTAAGACGAGAATTTGGTAAGTAAGCGTAAATGATCTTTGACGTAGAACCTACAAATAGGGGATGAGGAACGCCTCGAGAATATGTAATATGTTGCGAAGTCTCACTATTCGATTCTACATGGATATTTATTACTTCGTCGTTATAAATGTTACTTAATAATACGGCACAACCTGTAAATTCGTTTAGTTCCTTCATAATAGGAGTGGCTGTTACGATTGTAGGTGTTGTTAATCGAATAAAACGGTCTAATTTAATAATTTTTGGTCCAACTATGTATTCGCCGCTATCTAACTTTGCCAGTAGTCCAACATCACTTAGCTGCTTTAAATATCGGTAGCAAGTTGGAACGGTAATTTCTAATTCATTTACAATATCATCCACTTTTAAAGTTGGGCGATCTAAAGTAAATAAATCTAAAATCGATAGCATATTTCTAAAACTACTCAAAATTATTACCTCCTCTCAGAAATAGTAGTCTTTAGAAATTTAACGTTTTTCCGCGTGTATTTCAAGTTTAATAACTAAAAATTACAAAAATTAATAATTGGGGGGTATTTTATTTATGAAAAGAAAATGGTTAGTTATGGTAATCGCGATAGCTACGTTGATATTAGCAGCTTGTGGTGGGGGAAGCAGTTCAGGTAGTAGTAATGAAAAAGTAACACTTTCATTCTCACACTTCTGGCCAAGTCATCACATTGTACAAACGAATGTTATCGAAAAAATGGGAGAAGAGCTTTCAGCTGCAACAAACGGTAATCTTACGATAGAGATTTTCCCAGCTGGACAATTAGGAAATCCTGATGAGCAATATAATTTAGCTGCAAACGGTACTGCTGATATCGCATTATCAGTTCACGGTTACACTGCAGGTAAGTTTCCACTATCTAGTGTAAGTGATTTACCATTTATGGCAGAATCATCTGAAGAAGGATCTGAAATCATTCAGCAGCTTTATGAAGAGTTTGATGACCTTCAAGCTGAACATAAAGATACTACACCACTATGGTTATTCACTGGTGAACCAAACCAAATTTTAAGTGCGAAAAAAGAAATTAAAACTATTGAAGATTTAAAAGGTATGAAAGTTCGATCTCCGTCCCCAATGATGAGCCAAATGTTAGAAGCAGTTGGTGCTGTACCTGTATCAATGCCTGTAAATGACATTTACGAATCATTAAACAAAGGTGTTATTGACGCAGCAATGGCTGGTCTTTCAACAATCAACGATATGAAATTATACGAAGTAGTAGATTATGTTACATTAACAAACGTTTCAACTTCATCTATGTTCGTTGTGATGAATACTGATGTATATGAAAAATTAAGTGATGAAAACAAAAAGGCATTACTAGCATTTGCTGAAAATGGTCCTAAGTTAACTGGCCAAGCAATGGATGAAGCTTCACAACAAGGTATTGATAAAGCGAACGAAGAAGGCATTACAATTTACGAACCAGATGCTAATGAAATCCAACGTTGGAGAGAAGCTACAAAACCAGTAGTTGATTCTTGGATTGCGGATATGAAGAGTAAAGGTCTAGATGGTCAAGCAATTTACGATCGTGCAGTTGAACTATCTGGAAAATAATCTTCACGAGAAGACAAGGGGGTGCTCTATATGACAGAACAAAACAACCCACAAAGCCTACCTGCTAACGCAGGTGGCTTTCAAAAATTTGCGCTAAAGTTCGAGGACATCATTACGAAAACAACAGGCTTCTTGCATAAAATATCAGGTATTTTATTATTTGTTCTAATGTTTTTAACTGTATTTGATGTGATGGGTCGATACTTCTTCAACTCACCTATTAAAGGAACGATGGAACTTACAGAGCTATCCGTTGCCATAATGGTATTCTTTAGTTTAGGTTACGCAAAGATGATGGGTGATCATTTAGAAATCGATTTTATAATGGCAAAGTTTCCTGAGAAAGTTCGAAATATCTTTATGACCATTATTTATTTAGTCGTTACAGTTGTCCTTTTTATACTTACTTGGCAGCTTTTCATATTAGGAGCGGATTCTCAACGTACAAATGAGTTAAGCGGGGATTTAGGTATTCCATTATTTTATGTTATTTATCCAGTAGCGATAGCATCGATAGGATTTGCCTTGTCTTACTTTGCTTCTGCACTAAAATCACTAAGTAAGGCGGTGGCTAAATGACTCCTGAATTAATTGGTGTTATTGGTATTTTAGTATTAGTTGGACTTATATTACTTAACGTACCTGTAGGGTTTTCACTTTTAATAGTAGGATTTGTGGGAATTGTATTTCTAAAAAGCCCTGATGTTGCTTTATCGCAGTTAGGGTCTTCAACTTTTGCAACGGTCAATACTTACTCACTTAGTGTAATTCCTTTATTCGTTTTAATGGGGATGTTTATGTCGAATACAGGTCTCGGTAATGATTTATTTAACGCGGTTGAAAAATGGTTGGGACATTTACGTGGTGGTTTAGCTGTGGCAACAATTGCTGCATCCGCTATTTTTGCAGCTATTTCTGGCTCAGGTAATGCTACTACAGCGACGTTAGCTAAAATTTGTATTCCGGAAATGGAGAAATACGGTTATAAAACGACTTTCGCAACGGCTGCAGTTGCTGCAGGTGGTACGTTAGGTCCACTAATTCCACCTAGTATTCTATTAATCTTATACGGAGCTTTAACATCGGAACCGATTGGAGCATTATTAATAGGTGGGATCGTTCCTGGTATATTAATGGCAGTTTTCTTTGCAATTATGATTAATATTCAAGTGCGTTTAAATCCTGAAATCGCACCGACTCGAACTGAAAGAGTTACTTTTAAGGAAAAAGTATTTTCTTTAAAGAAAGTTTGGCCATTTTTACTAATTTTTATCCTTAGTATTGGTGGTATCTATATTGGGGTTTTCACACCAAATGAAGCTGGTGCTGTTGGAGCAGCAGGATCATTCCTTCTTGCATTATTAATGAAACGTATGTCATTTAAGATTTTACTATCTTCTTTAGATGAAACGTTACGTATTACGGTAATGATTTTCTTCGTATTAATTGGTGCTACTATTTTTGGACGTTTCTTAGCATTAACAAAAATTCCGATGAACTTATCATCATTTGTAGCTGGCTTAGATATGTCACCGGTATTAATTTTAGCTTTATTACTACTTATCTATTTCATTCTAGGTATGTTCTTAGAAGGTATTGCCATCATGGTTTTAACTTTACCGATTGTTTATCCGTTAATTACACAATTAGGCTTTGATGGATTATGGTTCGGTATCATTATGATCATGATCGTAAATATCGGTGTATTAACACCTCCATTAGGTATGAATGTATTTATCATTAGTGGAATTGTTAAACATGTTCCGATTGAAAAAATATTTAGAGGGGTAATTCCTTCTATAATAACAATCGTAATTTTTGTTATCGTCTTAACTATTTTCCCACAGATTGTAACGTTTTTACCTAGCTTCACCAAATAGTTGATTAACTACTGATGCTTATTAAGAGTGTCGGTAGTTTTTTGTGTAATTGAAAAGGAAGGGATATGAAAATGAGGAGTAGACTGTGCGTTTAAGTAAGTAACATATTGATGTGACCATAGAAGGAAAGTAGACTACAATGGAAAGATAACATAAGAAACAAGGCTAATCTAGAAAGTTTTGACTTACTAGACAGCCCGTTAATCAATGTTAATAAAGTTCTAGATTTATAGATACAAAACTACACTTTTTCCACTAAAACTGAAATTCCTTGCCCTACCCCAATACACATTGTTGCAAGTCCTCGTTTAGCATCGCTTCGTTGCATTTCATAGACAAGAGTCGTTAATATGCGTGCTCCACTTGCTCCAAGTGGGTGGCCTAAAGCAATAGCGCCCCCATTAACATTTACTCTATCTTCATTTAATCCAAGCTGTTCAATACATGCAATGGCCTGACAAGCAAATGCTTCATTTAATTCAACTAAGTCTATATCTTGAATACTTAAATTTGTTTTTTCTAATAACTTTTTAGTAGATTCAATTGGACCAAGTCCCATGAAAGAAGGTTCAACACCTGCAGTGGCAGAAAAAACATACTTAGCAAGTGGCTTTAAGCCAAGCTCCTGAATTTTTTCGTAACTCATTAATAGTAGGGCAGAAGCGCCATCATTGATGCCAGATGCATTACCTGCTGTTACTGTACCATTTTCAAACAGTGGCTTTAATTTCGATAATTGTTCTAGTGTTACATCTCCTCGAACATGCTCATCGCGTTCAAATAATGTTTTATTTCCTTTACGATCAATGAGTTCAATAGGGATTATTTCATTTTCAAATTTATTTTCTTCGATTGCGATTTTTGCCTTTTGCTGACTTTTTAAAGCGAAATTGTCTTGTTGTTCGCGAGAGATATTAAAATGCTGTGCGATATTTTCAGCTGTTTTTGGCATTACTTCAGTACCATATGCTTCATCTAACTTCGGGTTAACAAATCGCCATCCAATTGTTGTATCGAACATCGTCTGATCCCCTCTAGGGAAGTCAACATCGGGCTTTGCCATAACATATGGTGCACGCGTCATACTTTCTACGCCACCTGCAATAATAATATCAGCTTCTCCAGCTAAAATTGCTCTTGCCCCATGGCTAACTGCATCAAGTCCAGATCCACATAAACGGTTTACTGTTGTGGCACTGATTTCTTTTGGGAGTCCGGCAAGTAGTGTAGCCATTCGCGCCACATTTCGATTGTCTTCACCAGCACCGTTTGCATTGCCGAAAATAATATCATCAATTTCATTAGTAGGTAAAGTTGCATTTCTTTCGACTAATGCTTTTAACACATATGCAGCTAAATCATCGGGTCTAATATTTTTTAGTGACCCTTTATATTTACCAATTGGTGTGCGAACTGCATCAACGATATAAACTTCTCTCATATTGCTTTCACCTCATTTATGGCGTTAGAAATCGTATAATGTGCTTCTGTATGTTTTGCAACATCATCTAATGAAGCATCTCCCAGTAATTCAACTAATTCGTAATGGTCTTTGTTCCATTTGAAGACGGCTAAAACTGTAATAATCGTTTCTACGATACGCTTTGATGTAATAGGATATGTGCATTCCTTTACGAATTTTGGCGAGCCATCATTCGACGTATGTGTCGTTGTTACAATGACTGTACGTGCACCTTCTAACAAATCCATGGCACCGCCAACACCTAAAATATCTTTACCTGGCACAGCCCAATTCGCAATTTGACCGGTTTCACTAATCTGCAGTGCCCCCAATACTGCGATATCAACGTGTCCACCGCGAATCATAGAGAAAGAGTCCGCACTGTTAAAATAAGAGGCTCCTATTGCTTCACCTACTGGAATTTTACCTGCATTTACGATCAAGGGATCATAATTTTCTTCGTTGACTTTAGTAACACCTAATAATCCATTTTCTGTATGCAAGAAATATTTGGTCTCATCAATATAATCAGCTATTAATGTTGGAATGCCTATACCTAAATTGATAATGGAGTATTCTGGGAGTTCTTCTGCTGCTCGTTTGGCGATTAACTGTTTGACATTAATGCTCATTAGACATTCCCCCCTACATGCTCGATCGTAATTTCACATTTGACAATCGCATCTACATATAAATGTGGCGTGATAATTTCATCTGGATTTAATTCTCCAACTTCAACAATCTCATCTACTTCAGCTATTACAAACTTTGCTGCGGTAGCCATATTCGGATTGAAATTACGCGCTGTTTTGTAATAAACAAGGTTGCCTAGCTTGTCAGCTTTCCAAGCACGAACAATCGCTACATCAGCTTTTAAAGACTTCTGAAATAGATATTCTTCGCCATCAATCACCATTGTGGGTTTTCCTTCAGCTAGTTTTGTGCCCACAGCTGTTTTCGTATAAAAGCCACCTAAACCAGCTCCGCCAGCACGAATGGCTTCTGAAAATGTGCCTTGTGGTAAGAGCTCCACATCTAGTTCCTTCTTATTATAGAGTTGCACCACATCTCGATTACTCGTGAAGTAGGAACCAACTGCTTTTTTAATCTTACCTTGATTTAGTAATTTGCCGAGCCCTTTGCCACTTTCACCGATATTATTACTGTAGATTGTCAGATCCTTCACATCATGTTGAATGAGTTGTTCAATCAATGTTAATGGACTACCAACAAGTCCAAATCCCCCTACCATTACACCCATACCTGATTGGATGTGAGTAATAGCTTGTGAAGGAGTCATAACTTTACTATGAATCATTTCACAAAATCCCCCTTGTTTATGTACGAAATGCGTACATTTGTTTATTCTTCGTACAGTGTTATAATAATAGAATCATAGGGAGGGATATTCTGTCAATGGATAAACTAACAATTAAAGAAAGTGATTTTGTAAAATCACTTGAAAAGGGCTTGCTCGTAATCCGTGCATTTTCTCAAGAGCATCCAACATTAACAATTAGTGAGGCTGCCAAAATCACCAATTTAACCCGACCAGCTGCACGTAGAATATTGCTTACATTAACTGTTTTAGGCTATTTAAAGCAGGATGCAACAGGAACGTTTTCACCGACGCCAAAAATTTTGTCTTTAGGTTATGCCTATCTAGCTTCAAATGACATATGGAGTTCACTAACACCAAGCTTAGAAACTCTTTCTAATCAGGTGCAAGAATCCACATCGATTTCAGTTTTAGAAGGAGATGAAATTATATATGTCGCTCGATTTTCAGTGAAAAAGATTATGAGTATTTCACTATCAGTTGGTTCAAGGCTGCCAGCTTATGCCACTTCTATGGGGCAAGTACTTTTAGCGTATTTACAAGAGGAAGAGTTTGAGGATTATATGCAGCGGGTTACTTTTGAAAAGTTCACAGAGCAAACAATAGATAATCGTGAGGATTTAATCGCTAAATGTGCTATGATTCGCGAACAAGGCTATAATATCGTGAGGGAAGAGTTGGAGAATGGACTTACTTCAATTGCAGTCCCACTTTTCAATAGACAAAACAAAGTAGTCGCTGCATTAAACATTTCTCTTAACAGTGCGAAATTTGCTGCTGCTGTTGATTTACATGGATCTTATATTTTGCCACTATTTAATGCGGCAAAAAGAATTTCAGAGCAACTAAAGAATCAAATAATATAAAATATTAGTTGATTTGTTACTATAAGAAAAAGGTTGTACTGAATAGCTGATATTCGGTACAACCCTTTTAAGTATATATTTTACTGTGCCCCCATACCGCCATCAATTCGGTATTGTGCCCCCGTAATGAATGAACTTTCATCGCTTGCTAGGAACAAGACAAGATTTGCGATATCTTCTGATTCGCCGTATCTGCCAAGAGGGATTCCTGCTGCGAATTGTTCTTTTGCACCCTCTGCGTTATCAGGAGCAAAACCTGCTTCTAAAGAACGCATCATTCGTGTGTTCACTGGTGATGGGTGAATGGAGTTCACTCGAATATTACTGCTTGCCACTTCAAGTGCTGCCACTTTTGTTAAGCCAATCACTGCATGCTTACTAGTTACATATGGAGCAACACCAGGTGTTCCACCAAGACCTGCTACTGATGAAGTGTTGATAATGCTACCGCTTCCATTCTTCGTCATAACAGGGATGACATGTTTTAGCCCTAAGAATACACCACGAACATTTACATGTTGTACTTTCTCAAAATCTTCTAGCGAGATTTCTGTAATTGGCTGAACTTTCCCCTCGATACCAGCATTATTAAAGAAAACATCGATTGTGCCGAATTTAGCAACTGCTTGATCAACATAATTTTTTACGTCTTCTTCTTTTGTTACGTCAGCTTGTACAGCTAAAACTTCTCCTAAAGAATCAAGCTCTGCCTTTACTTCATCAAGGGCACCTTGAACTAAGTCTACTAAAACAACTTTTGCCCCTTCTTCTAAAAATCGTTTTGCAACAACTTTCCCAATACCCCCAGAACCACCTGTAATAACCGCAACTTTGCCATCTAATCTTGTCATTTAATTTCCCCCTTTAAAATTAAAAAACTATTACTCTACATAGAAATGATAACATATTGGTGGAAAATTCAGAAAATATAAACCCCTCAAAATTTAAAAGAGGGGAGAAACAGTGAATAACCATTAATTAATAGGCTACCGCTTAGAATGTTGTTTTACATTCTATATGTGATTAATTTCACTTAAAATCTAGTAATAGAAAGCCAAAATTAAGAATAAATTAGTCCGAGAGTAATCACTCATTTAATCATACATAGTGTAATGTGCCTAAAGGAAATTTACTTTTCGGATGAAAGGGGATTAATATTTTCAGATTTAGCAATAATGTTTTTGTTTTAATTGCTTTTTTTTCAATTCTATTTTGTGCAAATTCATTTAACCAAGTAAGTGCAGAAGAAACTGAATATGTAAAAGCTATATCTAATCAGGAGTTAATGAGTGAAACAGGAATTACAGTAGGGAAATATGACAAAATTATTGGAGAAAATTTATATACGATTAGGTTTAGAGACGCCGAAACGGTTGGTAAGTGGTTATCCACTCTTATTATTGCTCAATCTATTTTAGAGGCTAAAAATTTAGTTTTAGATGATAAAAAAACACTTTTGAAGACAATAACGCCAAAGCACCCTGTAGAATTCACAATTGAGTATGCCCCTCAAGCAGCATTTGAGATGGATAATGGAACTAATTTGGTACAAGCATCAATATTCATGCCAATAAAAAATGAAATATTAACTTTTCCTAAGAAAATACGTGTGAGTGCCGGATCTTATTTACTTAAACCTACTAACAGCGATAATGTGAAAAGGTATTATAAATTTGTAACAGGAAAAACGCCAAAAATGTTAGTAAGTGCTTCAGAAGCTCTTAATATTAACTTTGCAACGTCTGAGGAAGTACGTGCAGTTTTAGTACACACGCTAATTAATACAACATGTCCACATTATGTATACGATAAAGCCATTTTTAAGTGTGATAATACTGAAATTGCTAGAATGCCGATCTATTCTAAAGACATTACGAATAGTATGGGATTCATACCGTACTATCCATTTGATACAAAAGATATACAGTTCAAATCTTCTTCTCATTTCCCAAGATTGGGTAATTTGGAGCCACCGAAGTTTAATGAAAAAAACCTGAGATTGTTTATCTATGATACTTATAGACTACTAAAAGGTCAGCCACCAGAGACGACAATAAAGGAATATGTCCAGCTAGCATTTAAAGCTTACAACGGGGAAGCAGTAGTTGATTGGAATTGGAATGGGGAATGGACACGGGCAAGCCAATTCGATGTTGGAGTATTAGAAATTAGTAATAGTAACTCCTCCACCTTTGATTTTACGTTAGAAGTTTACAGTGGTGCACATGTTAGAAACATGGAAGGTACGGCTCGGATTAATGGCAAAAGAGCTTCCTTTACTGATGAATATTCAGCATGCGAATTGACATTTACCCATAAAGGCGAGTTAATATTCATTAAAGAAACGATAGATTGTTCTTTATTTAGTAGTACGACCTATGCAGGAGAGTTTGCGCTAGAACCACCAGCTCTAATGGAAAATTCTTTATATCCAAGTATTATTGAAGATAAAACGGTGAATGATGAGCTACAGGAACTGTTTGGAGAAGATTATCCACTCTTTTATGATACTATGCAGTTAGTTTATACAGGTGAGTACGATGATGAAGTAAAAGGCAATGTTATATCTGGTGCAGTTAGAGGACTGTTCACCATAATGGAGGCTATCATTGTTATTGGTGATGACGGATCTTTATATGGGGCAGTCATTAATAACGGTTCTATTCATTATTATACAAACAACCCAAACTATAAAAATAAATTACCAATATCGATTGTAACGTGGATGCAGTATTTTAACTATTATGATGTAAAGTATCTAAGTAAATAGATTTAAACGCCAAAATCCTTAATTAAAAGGCTTTTGGCGTTTTTACTTATGTTTTTAAATGTATTTAAAGGATTTCAAAAACTATTCACGAAATGAATTAGTAGTAAATAAAATTATTAAAATTTGTACCACAATAATGTACCACTAATTGTAAAGCACATAGAAAAAGAATATTGCTATAAATAAAGACAATGAACTAGCTTTCACTAATTTGAGAAAGGGGTTTTCATATGTTTATTAATACTTCTTTAACTGTATTAATGGTTTATATCATTGCTTCAATCGTTTTCTATGGGATTAGTAGTTATTATTTTTCTATCCACTCTGCCTTACTTAGAAAGATGCTGTATGGACTATCCTTTTTAGGAATGACAATTGGAATCCATTTAGGAGAAATTGATTACACAGATTGGATACTGTTGCTTGAATTTACGGCAATGATTGTTTTTATTGATTTAAGTATCTATCAAACACCAAATATATTAAAAATATGGAATGCTGAATTTCAATATGCAGATACTATTGTTGAGTGTGCCAAAAATAACGAAAATAGAATTAAGTACATGAACCGAAAATCGAACGCGTTTACCAATATCATGCAAGATTCGGAAATCAACCTGAGACCAACTATGATACGAACCGAGGCAGAATACGAAGATAAATTAAACGAGTATTTAGAGAAATATACCAAGCAGTTTGGCTTTTCTGTTCACTTTTATTTCCTCCCTGATGATCTAACAAATGAGAAAATCGTTAAACAGAACATTTATGATGGCTTGAGTCATGTGGAAACCCTTTTTAACGTGGAAATTGATAGCAGTAGTAAACCGAATGTTGTAGATGCATTGTTTGATGCAAAAGTTCACTCCTTTGAAGATGAGAAAAATGCAATAATCCCTATTTATGGGACAAGGTATCACTTCTTACTTCTTGTTTCTGCAAAAGAAGAAGCCATCTTCGAAATAGATACTTCCAACATTATTAATATGGTGACTCTTTTTGAATGGAGTAATCATAACAATATTGTGGCAACTAATACATCGGAAATGGTATTAAATAAAACCGATAGTTCAACTAAAACCGTAATAAAGTCAGAGAACATACGAAAAGTAACAACTGTTCCTCAGTTCAATTCAACAAAAAAACTACTTAATGAAAACAAAGAGATTCGAAGTCTTGTGACAAATAGATAATCAATAAATGAAATGCGGAGAAGGTGATCCTTCTTTGCATTTTTTTACTACTAATAAAACCGTTTTCGCTAATGTAAAACCTCGAATCCACAAGAACTTTGTATCATAATATCCTTTCCTGATGAATAAAATGGTACGAATGTGAAAAAGGAGATGACTGCAGTTTGCAATATTTAGAGAGTGCGGTTTTTGAACATCAGTTTTGGCTTCATGTGTTAGCTGACCACTCACGTTTTATCCACGATAATCTTTATCCTTCTCAAAAAGAAGATATCGCGATTGCAACTTCTTTTATGAATCAATTCGATCAACTACTTTCACAAGTACCCTCTATAAATGAGTCCAATGCCATTGCTTTTGCCACTGCAGCTGAAGAAGCTGCCAATAATATAAGAAGTTTTAAATTATCTATTATCCAACGTCATATAACTGGAGAAATGAACATCCACTTAACACCTACTTTTATTAATCATATGGTGAATGAGGTAGAGGAATATTTACGCGTTTTAAGCTATCTGACACAAGGGGAGGTTCCACCAATCTTCCACGAGTTGCATCATCATCTTGTTTGGCTAATAGATGCAAGGGGGCATGCGGGAGCAATTAATGATCTTTTGGATGGTGTTGAAGTACCACTAAAAAAAGAAAGCCATAAGTTCACGAAAGATTTTGAAGCATTTTACTTAAAGGCAGTGGAATTAACAGGTTATTTACGTACGAATGTTCATCATTTTCCATCATTAAAGAAATTTACTCATGATGTCGAAATAGAAATGGGATTATTTAAAACCTTCTTAAATGAACTGGAAGAGATGGGGTTAAACGCGGAGGTATTAGGAACGTTTACTCCATCAATGGCAGACCATATGGCAAGAGAAGAACAATATTATTTAATGAAATTAGCAGAATCAAGCCGATGAGTCAGAAAATCTAATTCCACTAGGAACCAGCTTAAAATAGATTAACATCAATAGACTAAAAAAATGGATTGTCTCTAACCAGACAATCCATTTTATATTTGTTAGATATATTCCTTATTAAATATATCTAACTTGTAGTGATCCTCCCTCCTCATACCCCCTATATCAAGCTTCCTCAATGAATAACTTCCAATTGGAACGGAAAGAATTCTAGAAATTAGAGTATTTGGGTGGTGGGGCTTAGATGGACGAACAGCTCACTCATGATCTACAAAACAATATCCGGGTTATCCGTGAATATTTTTGTTTAACGGAAGACTTGATGTCTAAAGATCTCGTTTTTAATGAAAAGAACTGTACCATTCTATTTCTAGATTCCATGGTGAGTAAGGAACAGCTTCAGACGTTTGTAATTGGCCCTATGCTTGAAGCAAAAATAGTTGAAATTGATCGGGTGGTTCAGGGAGCAGAGCTTAAGACAGTTACCACTCTTTCGGAAATCGGGTCAAAACTTCTTGAAGGATGCTCTGTAATATTGATAGAAGCCCAAGATTTGGCCTGGGTTGTTTCGGTTGCAGAATCTACTTTCCGTTCCATAGAGGCGCCGGAAAATGAACGGAGCATTAAAAGTGCACATGATGGATTCGTCGAAAGTATCGCAACGAATTTACTTCTATTAAGAAGAAGGATGAAAACCCCTCAAATGAAGGTCCAATCTTATACGTTGGGGAGACTGTCAAATAAGAAGGTTAATATAGTGTATCTAGCGAATTTGGCCAAAAGTGAACTAATAGAGGAAGTCGAACGCAGGCTCACCTCGATTGATGTGGACCAGCTGATCTCTTCTGGGGAAATCGAGGAGTTCATAGAGGACAATCCATATTCTCCATTTCCACAAATGCTACACACGGAAAGACCAGATCGGGCTATTTCTTATTTAGCAGAAGGGAAAGTTCTAATCTTAGTAGATGGGGATCCGAGAGTATTGATTGTGCCAATTACGTTCTTCGCCTTCTACCAGTCACCTGATGATTACAATAGTAGATGGTATGTGGGGACTTTTTTTCGTTTAATTCGCATTTTGAGTTATTTTATTTCCATCAGTTTGCCTGGTATTTATGTTGCCATAGTTTCTTATCATTCGGAAGTTCTACCAATCGGCATTTTGTACAACGTACGAGTCTCATTAGAGAACGTACCATTCCATCCTTTTGTAGAGGCTTTTGCAATGCAGGTTGTTCTGGAGTTGCTGAAGGAAGCTTCAATTCGTTTGCCGACTCCAATAGCACAAACCATCGGAATTGTGGGTGGGGTAGTAATTGGTACTGCGGTTGTTGAAGCAAGTTTTGTATCAAATATCATGGTTGTTGTCATTGGTCTAACGGCAATTTCATCATTTGTTGCCCCAGTCAATGAAATGGGAACGAGTGCAAGACTTCTTGGCTTTCCTGTAATGATCGCCGCAGCCGTGCTGGGTTTTTTTGGGATTGCCATCGTATTAATGGTACTCGTCATGCACCTATGCAAACTAGAAACTTTTGGGACTCCTTACTTAGCTCCCTTTGCTCCTTTAAAGAAAGAAGACTTGAAAGACACAATGGTTCGAGTACCTTCATGGAAACTAATTACCCGGCCAACTGATTCCTTACCAGCATATAAAAAGCAACAGTGGCGGACGCGGGGGTGGAAAAAGTCATGATGGGAAATCATATGACAATCACCAAATTTCAACTGCTTCTAGTATTGATTCAAACCCAGATTGGCATAGGTCTATTATCTCTACCTAATGTTGTTCAGGAATCGGCAAGGGGAGATGGTTGGATCTCAATTGTTATAGCGGGGTTAATAATTCAACTATTGCTCGTTGTCTATTTGAAACTTCTGAAGAAATTTCCAAATGAAATGCTGACAGATATAACGAAGAAACTCCTTGGAAATATGATGGGAAGAATAGTGAATTATATCGTTTATATTTATTTCATTTTGATAGGAAGCACATTGACGATTTTAATGGTAAAAATCCTCAATGAACAATTATTTCCACTGACTCCGGGATGGGTACTGTCTTTACTTATTATTGCCTCTTGTATCTATCTTGGCATCAGTAATTTAAGGGTCATTGCGAGGTTCTTTGTGCTTGCATCTTTCTGGATTGTTGTATTAGTAGGTATTACTCTTCTAGCCTTATGGATACCAAAAGAAATTCATTTCATTCTACCAATTGGTAGTTCGGGAGCGAAGGATATATTGCTTGGTAGCAATAGCGCCATGCTTGCCATGCTTGGATTTGAAGCTTTGCTGTTTCTATTCCCCTTTGTAATTGAAAATAGGAAAGGCATGCTGAAAACTGTATCCTATGCTAACCTTTTCGTCACTGGCTTTTACACTTTTGTCACATTCCTTTGCCTAATTGCATTCAGTCCTGAACAATTACGGCAAATAAGGGAGCCTGTATTATTTTTATTTAGGGGGCTAACTTACAGAATGGTTGACCGTTTGGATATTATTTTTCTCTCAATTTGGATCATACCGATGACGACATCTATCATTATGTATTTATTCCTTGCGAGCAAAAGCCTTGTTGGCAGGAATAAACCTCATAAAAATATGATTATAGTCAATGGCATTATTTTATTTTGCATTTCCCTTATTCCCCATACGGATGAAGTCACGGACATACTTAACGAATTTGTTTCCTACTTCAGCTATGTCATTGTCATTGCACTGCCATGTATTTTACTTCTTCTATCATTTATTAACAATAAAAACAGAAGAGGTGATGTCCTTTGAGAAAGTGGTACTTGTTGATATTAATAATGTTAAATCTTTTGCTGGTAGGCTGTTGGGACCAGCAACATCTCGTCAATAAAACCTTTATTAACGGGATCAGCTATGACTTAAAGGATAATGGAAATATTAAGGTGACAGTAAGGGCAGTTAATATAAAGGGGCAGGGAGGAGGACAATTTGAAGTTCAGGACGAACTGCTTTTTGCAGAGCAGAAAATGCAAGTTGGATTAGGTGCCGAAATTGATAGTATGTTAGCAGGGCAACTGGATTTCAGCCAGGCACACATTATTCTCATTGGAGATGAAATGGCCAAGACTGGGATCAATCAATTACTAGAGCCTTATTATCGTGGGAAAGAAGCTAATATTACAAAAAAGGTAGTGATTACAAAAGGAGATGCAGAAACTGTATTGTCCACAGAAATAGAAAAAAGTCCGATTGCATTCTTTATTTTGCAGGCTATTGAAGGGGGAGAGAACGCCTCCTACTTGCCAGATGAATCGATTACATCTGTATGGACAAAAATCCTTACTCCTGGCAAAGATTTTATGCTTCCATATATGGAGCAAGTAACTCCAGATAAAATCCGGATAGCTGGTGTTGCATTAGTGCATGGTGATAAGTTTTCTGGGAAGACGTTATCAATCGAACAAAGCAGTCTATTGCTACTATTGATGGATCAATTGAAAAGTACCAGTCAAATTTCACTCGTGTTGGACGAGGCGGAAAAAGAGTCTATCACATTTTCTACAAAAAAAGTTAAAAGAAAATTGGACTTAGAAGTGGATCAAAAAACACGGAGTATTACTGCTTCTATTCGTTTGAATCTGCAAATTGCTGTAGACAGCTATCCTCATAAACTCAAAGGTAATCTCGACGAAAAAGAGCTGAACAAAAAACTATCTAGCGAACTAACTAAAAAGGCTAAGGAAATCACTGACGTTCTACTAGAAGCGAACTGTGACCCTTTTGGTATTGGGCTAAACTTGTCGACTACATATCCGGAACTATGGGAGAAAATAGATTGGGATAAGGAGTTTAAAAAGGTAACGATTGTGCCTATGGTTAACGTGGAGATCATTAAAACAGGTAGTATTTATTAATAGTTATTACCTGTTTTCTTTTATGAGGTAGTATTGAATAGTAAGCTAAGCTTCAGAACATTACTTCTTCTCAGATGTGGCTTCTTAACTACGCCAACCCTGTTTAGAAAATGAACTTTGAATAAAAGTTTCAATTTAGAGGAGGCATTTCTATTTATGAAACCGCGAATTACAGTCCTAACATTAGGTGTAGATAATTTGGAAAAATCGTTAGAATTCTATCGAGATGGAATGGGGTTTCCGACAGAGGGGATTGTCGGGAAAGAATTTGAGCATGGCGCGGTTGCCTTTTTTGACTTGCAATCAGGCTTAAAGCTTGCCCTTTGGAATCGAGAAGATATAGCACACGATACAAAAATTCATAAAACGAAATCAAGTCCTACTGAATTTACAATTGGTCACAATGTAGAAAGTAAAGAAGAAGTTGATAAGGTAATGGAACAGGCAAAGAAGGCTGGAGCTACTATAACAGTCCCTCCTCATGATACATTTTGGGGTGGGTACTCTGGATACTTCCAGGACCCAGATGGTCATTTATGGGAAATTGTCTGGAATCCACAATGGGAAGTAAATGAATAGCTCAAAATGAGATCCATTCTATGAATTGATATTTTCCTAACCAATTCGAAAAATGGATTGCCTTATACCTAGACAATCCATTTTCTTCTATTCAATTCATTTCCAAAGTTTCATTAATGTCTGTTGATTGAGAACTTTGTCCAGTCATGCGTTTATAGAAATAGACAACCTGCTTTACAAAATTTCCTGTTTCCCAATATTCGGCTGCTTCTACTTTGATCTTTATCAAGATCACGTTAGGGTCATCATAGGTAGTTTGCATAATTTTATCGTATACTTTGCTCCACAATTCCTTTTTCTTGCCTAAATCTTCGACGATTTCCGCTCTTCCTCGTACGGAAACATATGATTTACCTACATATGCTACATTGACATGTTGATCTTGTTTTATCTCATCATACTTATCGGTATCTCTTTTCGTGAAAAACCATAAGTCACCATCAAATTCTACTTCTTGTGTTTTCATAGGACGTGAAACGAGTCCTTCATCTGTTGCAGTAGTCAACATAGCTACGTCAATATCTTTAATTAATTCTCTTAATGTTTTAATTTCATCTTGATTCGTCATGTTAGACATATCTATCACCTCAAGTATTTATACTTCCCTCGATAAAAACATTTATTCAAACGTATCCGATTACTAAATTTACTGAAAAGAGGCATCCTAAAAATAATATGAAAGTCAATCCATCTCAAAATAAATATTTTTTCATTCTAACTTTTTAGGCGTTAGAAAAAGAGGAAACACTGTTACTTGAGAAATATTTAATGAGAAGTTAGGGAGATTTTAGATGCTGCTCACAAATACAAACACCATACAAAAAGAGATGACTTCTAACCAATTAAAATATATCGCCATTATTCTAATGTTTTTTGATCACCTTTTTGCGATGTTTATTGACCAAAGTAGTTTGGAAGGTGCGCTATCACGTATACCTGGAAGAATTGTAGCACCAATTATGTGTTATTTAATTGCAGAAGGATATTTTTATACATCGAATGTAAGGAAATACATTAAGCGGTTGTTAATCTTTGCAGCAATTTCACATTTTCCATACGTCCTCTATTTTGATATCACATGGTGGCGGGGGACAAGTGTCTTTTGGTCATTAGCATTAGGGTTAATCGCATTGGCAGCGGTGAAAAACAACAAATATCCAATTTATATAAAAGTACTTGCCGTGATCGGTTGTTGCATCTTGGCTGTTCCTGCGGATTGGTATTATATCGGGGTTTTATGGATTGTGTTCTTTGGACTATTTAGGGGAGATATTCAAAAACAATTGATTAGCTTTGCGATTATAGGTATTTTCCTTCATATTTTCCATTCGGTCTATGATTATGGTTGGTTATGGCTAAATCAATTCGGCATGTTTTTAGCCGTCCCATTACTATTAATGTATAAAGGAAAACAAGGTAAGAAATCCAAAATTTTAAAATGGGGATTCTATATCTTTTATCCGTTACATCTATTACTATTATATTATATCTATATAATATTTTACGTGTAACGGAGGAGGATATATGACAAGGTTATTTAACCGAAAAGATAGTATATTATTTCCACTTCTTATGGCGTTATTTTTTCTGCTATCAGCATGTTCCACTTCTAATGGCGAAGTTGGAGAGATAGATCAAAAAGAGGATATAAAAGCTACTTCTCAAGAATTAATCCCGACGGTTGCTGAACAAACTCCTCCTCCTGAACCAAAGTCTTACGAAGGAGATTTGGAATTGCCAGTCATCGGAGCAACGGGCTTCACTTCCGTTCAGTTAGAATTAAAGGACGCTGCAAGTGAGGATTCTGAAACAGTTCAGATACTTAAAGCAGGTACAGCTTTCAAGATCCTACAGGAGAATGGCAGCTGGTGGTTAATACAAAATGAAAACTCACATGGATGGGTGCCTCATAAATATTGCTTTATCAATTTACCAGATGTCATCCCGTCCATCATTTATAATAATACAAATACTTATTCAGCCAAATATATATCATCGGGGAAATCAATCCCCAATATTACGGGGCAATCACTTTACCAAGGTAAAACTTACAATAATCGACTTGGGAAAGAAGAATTTATAGTCCCTGTTTTATATTCGATGTCAAAAAAAATTAATCTTGCACAACAATATGCCTTAGCTGATGGGAACTCGTTACTCATCTATGAAGGGTATCGTCCATATTCTGTACAACAGGAAATCGTAAACGAATTAACGAAGTTAGCTACGGTTGATTTCGAGGTTGAGGATGGGATAAGTAGAGCACCATGGTCAATCAATTGGTTTATCGCGACTAGCGTGTCAAATCATCAAGTTGGTTACGCAATTGATGTAAGTCTAGCAAAAGTCAATTCAAAAGAAGAGATTGTCATTGGAGAGTATGCTGGCACTGAAATCACAGATTATACAGAGTATACAATGCCTACCCCAATTCACGAGCTGAGCTTGGCTTCAGCAACTTTCCAAAAACCTGTATCTGCAATTTCTCCAACAGCTTGGAAAAGTGCAAAATTAGCAGACAGTATGAACGAAGCAGCAATCAATCTACAAACTTACAATACAAAAGCTGGCCTCACACCGTTAGCTTCAGAATGGTGGCATTTTAATGATTTAGATGCGTTGAATGAAGTGAAGGATCATAGTAGTGATGGAGGGTTTATTTTAACGGAAGTTTATAGTGAGATCCCCCAAAGCTCTAACGATTTGGAAGAACTGCAATAGTTATACTTGATAAAAATAAGAAGAAACTGGGACATAAAAGTAAAAGTACAATCCATCATCATTCATTCATTTGGGATTGTACTTTTGTTTTGTTTTTGCGACGAGTAACCGTAGTCGAAGGCTCCGTTTATCGCTGGCGACCCTCAGCCAATTTCATCAAGTTATTTATTTTGATTTTACTTTGATAGGAAATAGCAGTAAATTTTGGCCTTATTATGAGAATTATGCCAAATTCACTGAAAATAACGGTAATTTTTACGCTTATCAGATGAAAATCAATGCTTTTCATCTGATTTTGAGCAATTAACAGTAGTTTTTACTCTTATTTTAAGCGAACTATCTAGATTACAGAATATAACGGTAATTTTTACTCTTATTTTTCACCTATTCCTCTTTCACAGCCGAAGCTTAAAGGTAGAATGTTGAATGCAGCATCAAAATCACCCCAAAGCCCCAACCCAGTAAACCTGTGTCTCCTACAGGAATCGAATTCACATCTTGCATTTTTGACTAGTCTCCGCCTGCCGAAATCATTTACCTTTGAAAATTTACTTTGTCCCAGCCTCGACTTGGTCTTTCATATTCACCCAACCGTAATATTCACTTTCACATTCGAACCATGACGCTCTATTTCACGAATCTTCCAGTTTGCAGATATCAATTCCCTTATGCTATCCAACGTATCCTCATGAATTTCTAAGTTAAGATAACCATTTTCTATTTGCTCATAATCGCCTTCCGTAATTTGGAACTTTAGTTTTAGAAGGTTTTTCAGTCCGTTTCTTGTAACGAAACTAACTTGATAACCATCATGAATAATCGACTTAAATATTTCCTCATTTTCAGCCAGTTCTACTAGTCTTTCAAAATCAAAGTCTGTGGAAAGACTTTCCAAATCATCCACTTCTTTATTAAGCGCTTTTCCTATTAATTCTTCATTTGAAATTCCATTACTTCGAACTGTTTCAATCATAATTGCATCCATTAAATTGATTTTTTGTAATGTCATGTTAATTCCTCCTGCTATTGGATTGATTCTATTAATTGATAGTAGGTTACTAGGATTTTAACAGAATAACAAGTAATGGTAAATCAAATTCTTCTTCACATGAAGTATATGTTCTACCCAATAAGTGAAAATGGATCAACCTTACAAAACTATTAATTAAGCACTCACAATTGAAACTTATAAAGATTAATTAAGGACAAATTAAGGACATGTAATTATTGAAAAGGATTTGATACATTAAAATAAAGAATATTCAGATAAAGGGAGGATGGCAAAATGGTTACAAAAGAAAAAGAGATTACGGTTTCAGATTCTAAACCAAGTAGTGGCAATGGATTTTCGAAGTTTTTTAAGATTTTAGGTCCTGGGTTGATTACTTCAGCATTAGTTTTGGGTCCAGGTTCAATTACATTGAACTCTAAAATCGGTGCGATTTATGGAACTGAACTAGTTTGGTCAATTATTGCTGCAGTCATATTAATGGCTTGTTACACAGAGATGGCAGCTAGAATAGGGATTGCTGGGAAAAGTACCTTTATTAATCTTGTGAAAGAAAAATGGGGACAAATTGCGGGAGTCTTTATCGGGATTGGATCGTTTTTAGTTTGTTCATCCTTCCAAGCTGGAAATGCCATTGGGACCGGTATTGCTATAGAAGCGGTAACTGGTGTTAACTCAAAAGTTTGGATCGTAGTCGCAACACTATTAGGGGTTGCTCTATTATTCTTTAGTTCATTTTATAAAATACTAGAAAAATTAATGTTGGCTTTAGTTATTGTCATGTTGTTCTCATTTTTAATTACTTTAATTATCGTTAAACCTTCCATTACTGATATCTTTAGTGGTTTTGTTCCAAGTTTCCCTGATGGAAGTATGGCACTTGTAATTGGTCTGATTGCAACTTCCTTCTCAATTGTTGGTGCAATCTATCAATCCTATTTAGTTCGTGAAAAAGGAGTAGTTCGAGCAGATGCCAAAGCAAGTATGTTTGAATCTTTCTTCGGGATATTCTTATTAGGATTTATTTCATTTTTAATTATGATCACTGCTGCAACTGTATTATTTCCTGAAGGAATTATGGTTAATAATGCAATCGAAATGGCAGATATTTTAAAACCTTCATTTGGAAGCTTTGCAGTGTTTGTCTTTGTTCTAGGTTTATTTGGCGCATCTTACTCATCATTAATAGGTAATGCCACAATTGGTGGAGGGTTGCTAGCAGATGGACTTGGTCTAGGTCATCAATTATCTTCATTAAAAGTAAAAATCGCTATCATAGCTGTTATGCTATTCGGTTCTGGCATTGCATTAATCTTTGATGGGAATCCAGTGAATTTAATTACCTTTGCACAAGGTGTGACAATCTTCGTTGTACCATTTATCGCTATTGCAATTTTATTCATTGCGAATTCAAAAGAAATTATGGGTGATATGAAAAATAAAGTCTTAAGCAATACACTTGGAATCATAGGTCTATTACTACTAATCTATTTAGCGATTAATAACTTTATAAATATATTCTTAACATAAGGAGGAGTTCGTATGGTTTCGACTGTAGAACAGCTTGAAGATTTTATGTCCGTTCCATCAAAAACGTTAATTGAAGATGTAAAAAATATAGATGGTGATTTTATTATTCTTGGAATTGGTGGGAAAATGGGTCCTACGCTAGCATATTTATTAAAGAATGCGATTGACCAAGCGGGAACAAATCAAAGAGTAATTGGGGTATCTAGATTTTCCAACGATGATTTGAAAATACAGCTTAATTCAAAAGGGATTGAAACCATTTCATGTGACTTATTAAATGATTCTGAGCTTCAAGAATTACCAGTTGTTAAAAACGTCATTTATATGGCAGGAAATAAATTTGGAACAGCTGGGAACGAACATTTTACTTGGGCAATGAATAGTTATTTACCGGGGCGGGTTGCAGAGCATTTTAAAGGATCAAGAATGGTTATTTTCTCAACAGGGAATGTGTATCCTTTATCGGATGTAAAACTAGGGGGATGCGACGAATCAGTTTTGCCAGATCCAGTAGGTGAATATGGCCAGTCATGCTTAGGTAGAGAGAGAGTATTTACGTATTTTTCTAACAGAGATAAAACACCTATGTCGATATTTAGATTGAATTATGCAATTGATCTTAGATATGGTGTGTTGTTGGAAATTGCAAAATCTGTTTATCATGGTGAACCGGTAGATGTCACAATGGGGCATGTAAATGTCATTTGGCAAGGTAGTGCAAATGAGTATGCCATCCGATCATTAATTCATGCATCGACTCCACCAACTATCTTCAATGCTACCGGTCCTGAGATACTATCAGTTAGATGGGTAGCGAATGAATTTGCTAAGTCCTTTGGTAAAGAAGCAATCATTGTAGGGGAAGAAGCGGAAACAGCTTTATTAAGTAACGCTACAAAAGCTCATCAAACCTTCGGGTATCCATCAGTTTCAGTTAGAGAATTAATCGAATTAATAGCAAACTGGCTTCAAAACGATGGTGAACTATTTAATAAACCAAGCCATTTCCAAGAGCGAAAGGGGCAGTTTTAAGTGCTAAATAAAGTAGTAAAAGACAAACTACTGGATGGAGCATTTATCCCTGCACATCCTTTAGCATTGTTTGAAGATAAAACGTTTGATGAGTTTTCGCAACGTCTTCTTACTCAATATTATATAGAGTCTGGAGTAGACGGGTTAGCGGTCGGTGTTCATACAACTCAGTTTGAAATACATGATGATTTTTCCTTTTATCAAAAGATACTAACAACTGCTATGGAAGAAATTCAAGCAAATGCAGCTTCTGATTTTATTAAAGTTGCAGGTGTTAGTGGAGATATCGAACAAGCTAAGAAAGAAGCTCAATTTGTTAAAGACCTTGGATATGATCTTGTATTACTAAGCAATAATGGACTTTCCCAATTAACAGAAGAGGAACTGTTAGTAAGAGCAAAAGAAGTGGCAGCAATTATACCGATTATCGGCTTTTATCTACAAACTAGCGTTGGTGGTCGAGTTTTTAGTGCAGAGTATTGGAAACAATTTTGCGAGATTCCAAATGTTTATGCAATCAAGATTGCACCTTTTGATCGTTATTTAACGATTGATGTAGCAAGGGCTGTGATGCATTCAAGTCGTCACGATGAGATTGCACTTTATACAGGGAATGACGATGAAATTATTCATGACTTATTTACAGTTTTTGAAGAGGAAGTTGCAGGGGAGCTTCGTAAGAAAAGAATTGTTGGTGGTCTACTTGGCCATTGGGCGGCATGGACTTCAAAAGCCGTTGAACTTTTCCGTGAAATTAAAGAAGAAAGAGAAAAAGATGTACTTAACTCAAAATGGATGACGATCGCACAACAAGTTACTCATGCAAATGCTGCATTTTTTGATTCTCGAAATCAATTTAAAGGAAGCATTGCAGGAATTAATGAAGTATTAAGACGCCAAGGGTTAATTCGTTCAAATAGTTGTTTGAGTGATAGAGAAGTACTTAGTGAGGGGCAATTAGAGCTAATTGATGAAGTGTATGAAATATATCCTCAATTGCATGACGATGAATTTGTAAAACAATTCTTAATAAATAAATCTACTAGAATTTAATAATTTAGTAATCGAATGGTTTATGATTGAATCATTCGATTATTTTTTATTTGGAAGGTGATTTTGAATGCTTAAGGTTGGCTTTATAGGTCCAAAGTGGATAGAAAAAATGATAAAAAGTAGCTTTTCAATGTTTCCAAATATAGAGGTTACATATCGATTGTCAGATGATATCTATGATGCTATTCCTTTTACAAAGGAGATTATGAATGAAGTTGACTGTATTCTATATTCAAGTCGTGCAACTTACTTATTAGCAAATGACGGTCTAAATCAATCGATAAAGTCTTACTATTTGCCTTTAAAAGGATCAGGCTTCTATGAGGCACTTTTTTACTTAGTGAAAGATTATTCAATTGAATATATTAGTATTGATGGATTAGCTAAAGAGTATATACAAAGTGTTATGGATCAGATTAATGGAATTGATTATGACATAGTAGAACATTTGGGGATTTTAGGAGAGTATGAAAAAATCGTACAACTTCATCTGGAAGCTATAAATGGTCGATCGAATATAGGGATTATTACTTCTATAAAAAAGGTCAAGGACGCACTTGATGAGCGAGGACTACCTGTAGTTTGGTTAAAACCTACACAACAAGATATCATCGTTTGTATTGAACGAATCTTACTTTCCTCTAATCAGAGAAAGCAAAGAGAGAACCAAATGATTTACGGGAAATTTATTATAGAATACACAGAAAAGACTGTACAGACATTAAATAAAAAGGCTCGTATCAAATATAAATTAGAAAGAGCACTCTATCACTTCGTTGATGAAATGTATGGATATATTATTCCAGTTAGTGAAGCAGAATATCATTTTATTGCTTACCGGGGTGATTTTGAACGAATTACGGAAGGATATAAAATATTAAATATTTTTAAAGAAATTAATCAATACCAAGAGTTGAGAATAAGTTTAGGTGTTGGGTTTGGTATGTCTATACCTGTCTCAGTGTTTCATGCTGATTTAGCTGTGAGGCAGTGTAAGCAACATTCATCAAATATTGCATTTATCGTCAATGAAGCACGCAAGGTGATTGGGCCAATTATCATTAATATACCAACAGTTTACCATTTAACAGATAATGAAAAAGAGTCTCAAAACAAGCAGATTGAAAAAATAAAGACGTATATACTTAAAAACAATCTTAAATATTTTACTTCAGATGAAGTAGCAATCAATTTAAACGTTACAAAGCGTGCGGCCAATCGAATTATTTCAAGTTGGATGGATTCGGAGTTAATTGAAGTTTATGGATTAGAAAAGGTAAATGGTAGAGGAAGACCGAGACAATGTTATATTTTTAAGGAGGTAGCATATGAAAATAGGCTTAATCGGTAATGATACATCTCATGTAGAGATATTCTCTAGTTTGTTACATGATACGAATAATCCATACTATGTAAAAGATGCTGAGTTTGCTGGTTTTGTAGAATGTTATTCAGAGGATCTAGAAATTAGTCGAAGCCGTGCAGAAAAGTATAAACAAGTTCTACAATCATTTCTTATACCTGAATATGAATCTATAGAGGAACTAAATGTTAAAGTAGATGCTTGGTGGATTATGACAGTTGATGGAAGAAATCATTTGGATTGGTTTTCGAAGATTGTTTCCTTTCAAAAACCAATTTTCATTGACAAGCCCATGACCATTGGTATGAAGAATTTCGACTGGATTGTTCAACTATCAAAAAAGTATCAAACACCTATTTTTTCCTCTTCTAGTTTACGTTATTGTGAGCCATTAAGAGAGATTAACAGCGAAGCTATCAATTTTATATATGCTTATGGTCCTTTACCATTTCAAGAGAAAATGCCAGGTTATTATTGGTATGGAATTCATAGTTTAGAATGGTTGGATGCATTAATGAATTGTGATTTAGAACATGTAGAAAGAAAGTGTTTCGACGAATATGAAATCGTAGAATTTCTATTTGCAGATGGTCGACGTGCTATTTTTCGTGGGGAATACGCCTGGACTGATCAATTCGGTGGAATTGTACATTACAAAGATTTACCACCATCTATTCTCGATTTTTCGAAAATGCAAAAATCCTATTATGTTTCATTAATAGAAGAGGTTATCCAATTTTTCAAATGTAAGGAGCCTCCAATTGATATCAGTCGCACAAGAAGAATCTTTACATGGATAGAGAAATTGGAGAAATTACAATAAAAGATATGGAAGTTTAACTTAAGTAAATTCTGATTTAGAAATGTTAGATTTTAGGCGTTGATTGGCAACCTAAACTTATATCCATCCTAAAGAATTTTGTTAAGGACAAATCCAAAATGAGTCCAGTTCTGGAATAAGAATGAGCCCTGAACTGGTTTCATTTTGTATACAAGAATCTTATCATTAATTTGAAATCCAAATTAGGTTTACTATTCTGCCAAGAATCTAGTTATTCAATATCCGATTACTTAATTAATTTAATTTTTCAACCGCTTGAAACCCCTTTGTCTTCAAAAACTTCATATTATGAGGAAAATTATTCATAGAATCAGAGCAATCGATATAATCCAAGTTTAATGAATTTAATATTGCACGCTCAATTTTAACTGAAACGATTAGTATTCTTTCTTCATGACCCGTTTCGGTATTCAATGATTCATCGAAGGCATGAATTATGACAGTATCTAATGGAAGTATGGCAAATAAATCCCTAGCAATACGAAGGATACAGCTACAAACATAGTCTTGCTGAAGTTCATAGTAGCGGGTTTTGGTCATTTGCTTAGTTGAAAGCTTACCTGTTTTTGTTAATTTCTTTTCTTCTTTTGGTATGAGTTTGTCGGAATGAACATCAAATTCTACTTCCATATACGATGGGTTGTCTGTAGAAAACTCAAAGCCACTTCCGAATTCAGCTAAGTCTGCTAATGGCTCCATTTCTTCAAGAACACGGAAATATGTATCAATATCGCCAGTGAGCACTTTTTTCGCTAGATCAACAAGCTCCTCCCAAGCAACATAATCCTTATGATCTTCCGCTCTTGCTTCCTCAATCTTCCTGTTTAACTCAGCATATATTTTTTCTTCTTTTTTAAATAACCGTTCAAAAAACTTTGGCTTGTAATTCTGGTAATTATGAATTGCTTCGTTTTCTTTTGGGCCAATTTCACCAAGCTGAAAGGGTGGGTTGCTGATTGCAATACTTGACCAATCGACTTCATCGTCACACTCTTTATGAATAGACTTAACAAGTTCACATTGATTTTCAAACAATGCAACTTCAAACTTTGCTCGTTCAAGTTCTTGCTCCTTTTGAATCGCTTTTTCAATACTCTTTAGCCTCTGGTTTGTTTGATAAGCATTGGTTTTATAAGATTTACCCGAGGATTTAGTCGTAACATACGAAAGGCCTGTACCAGGAATTCCTACACTTGTTGTTCTTCTGCCACTACTATTGATACTGTAGCGCATCCCTTTTCCACCAAAACTAACCCCGGTGCTTTTATTGCTGACATTGAGTCTAACTCCTGGTGCAATCTTAAAACTTTTGCGAAACCTAAATCCCACTTAAATCCCATCCTTTCTAATGTTATTTTGTGAATTGATCCTTAAATTTATCAGGTTAGATTGATTATTAGATTGATTATATATAGAACTACAATATGATTGATTATTAGATTGATTATGTATAGAACTACAATATTTAACATTCCATTACCTGCTTTTTGCCCTTATTTTTATTATGAGTACAGTTTTTGTTTAAAAAAGGAAAACACCATAATTTGGTGAATTTATGAACCCTTACCACTAAGATTTCGTTACAATAGAAAAGAGGTGAGTCTATGAAATTTTGGCTAGGTGGAATGATCCTACTCGTTCTATTAATTGTTTATGGATATTATTGGTTAGGTGATGAAATCGAGAAAGGGCAAACGCCATTAGCAGATGGTTCGAATGATTATCTAATTATTCTTGGTGCTAAAGTAAAACCAAATGGAGAACCGTCACTTTCGTTAAAAAATCGATTAGATGTGGCAATAAATTACCTGAAGCAATACGAGCATGTTCAAGTAATTGTATCAGGTGGACAAGGGCACGATGAACCGGCGACAGAAGCTTCAGTGATGGCTAATTATTTAATGGATGCGGGGATCAACCCGATGCGTATTCAACTTGAAGAAAAATCAACTTCCACCTACGAAAACTTACTTTACTCCAAAAAACTCCTTCCGGATGATGTAAAGAAAGTGACCATTATTTCAAACGATTTTCATCTTACACGAGCGAAATACTTAGCAAATGTTGTCGGATTGGAAGCGGATGTGTTTGGGGCGCAAACTCCGATTAGTGTGAGGACACAATCTCTCATTCGTGAACGGTTTGCTTTATTAAAAACATACATTTTTGGAAAATAAATTTGTTAGATTGAGATTGATAGAAATTAAATTCATATTCACCAAATTATTAAACATATTTTTTCATCAATAGGAACAGTGTTATTTACCCCTCCTATTTGAAATTAACAAAATTATAAAAGGCGTCAAAACCCATTAACATCAAGGGTTTTGACGCCTTTTTCGTTTTTTGCTTGTAATTTAGCAAAATACTAAAAGAAATAAAACGATCTTTCTCTATTATTCCTATTAGGAACACCTTCCTATTAGGAATAAAAAAATAGGAAGAGCAGGCGATATTCAATAGGTTCGCTATAGATTAGGATGAATTTACACAAAACTAATTAGATTGGCTGGTGCTAAGAATGAACGGAGTAAACTTTGGTCAGGTTTTATTAGAAAATATTGAATCAACAAGAAAGTCGATGATCTTAGTGGGAGCTGCCTTTGGTTTAACACATCCAGAAACAATCAAATTAAGTCAGCAATTAGATCAACTACTAAATGAATTAGAAAATAGTAATCAAATACAATTTCATTAATAAAGAACAAAAGGAAACGGCAAGATAAGTTTCAGAAAAAGATAAAGCAAACTAAGTTAAAGTTACTTGCAAAAATGATAGGGACTAAACATGAAATTCTTAGATGTATTTCACCATAGCGTTGCCCCATTTTTCAGTGAATAATCATCAATTTATTGACCTTTGTAAATATTTTTCTACAAATCTGTTTTAAGGGGATGAAACTATGATGAAAGATAAAAGTACAACTAAAAAGAGTAGTAAATTAAAAGAATTGTTTTCGTGGAGGGACTCTTTACAAGGGAAGAACGAAACCCTAACTAGTGAGAATAATGATAGCTTATTAAATTATTATTCATCTTTAGCAAACAATCACCCTGATATAGTAATTGTGTTTTCGCGAGAATGTGAAATTGTAACAATTGATATAGAAAAACTACAGGTATTATTAGGCCAGAGTATTCAAACCATAGATCAATTAAAGTCAATGTTGTCTCCAAACTCTTATATTCAGTTGAAATCTGCATTCCACAATACGTTAAAAGGGAATACTGAAAAACATGAAATTGAAATCAAAACGAACAGTAATGAAGCGTTAACTTTTATTCTCACTTTTATCCCTATTAAAAATAGAGGGGAAATTGAAGGTGCCTATTTAATCGTTACGAACATTACAGAAAAGGCTCTTTTAAGACAACGATTAATCTCAAGTGAAAAGCATTTAAACTCTGCCCAACAAATTGCGGAAATTGGAAGTTGGGAATATCTAATAGAGGAAGACCAATTATATTGTTCTGATAATTTTTATTATATTTTTGGATAAGATCAAAATGAATATATTAGTATGAATGACCCATTTCAATTTGTTCATCCACATGATTATGAATTTGTTTACGAAAAAGTCAACGATGCGATGCTTAATGGCAAGAGTTATACTGTCAAGTTTCGTATTTTACATGGGAAACATCATGATTTGAGACATCTTCATGTACATGGTGAGGCGGTATTAGAGGATGGTAAGCCTAAAAAATTAATTGGTGTAGTAAAAGATGAGACGTATCAAATTCAACTTGAAAATAAGCTAAGAGAACAAAATGAAAATTATCAATATGTATTTGATAATCTATCATCTGGAATATGGATACGAGAAAATGCTAGCCAAAAATTTACTTTTGCTTCTAAAGGATTGGAAGATATTTTGGAACTCCCAAATTCAAAGTTATATGAGGACCCGAATATTTGGTATGACATGATCCATCCAGATTATCACCAAGAACTAGTGGATGCTAAGAAAAAATTAGCTGCTGGTGAATCTCTGCAAACCATTTATCGATTGATCAGCGGAACTGGAAAAACGAAGTGGTTACTAGAGCAAGTTGTTCCTAGAAAAAATAGTGTAGGACAAGTGATCAATATCTTCGGTTTAGTCACGGATGTTACAAATGAAATGATGATTGAGGAAAAGTTGGCATATTTATCGAACTTTGATTCACTCACAGGTCTTCCAAATCAAAAAAGCATCTTTGAAAGATTAGACACAATGTGTGAAAGTGACGAGCCATTTTCAATTTTTTAACTAGATCTAGACCGATTTGACATCATCAATAACTCATTAGGTTATTCCATTGGAGATGAAGTGTTAAAATTTAGTGCAAAACGGTTCGAAAAGCTTATGCCTGAAGGCGGTTATCTTGCAAGGTTAAGTAGTAATGATTTTATTATGATTATTAAAAATTATGGCAGCAAAGATGAAGTATATAGCTTAGCCAAAAAAATCATAAAGGAAATAAGCAAACCGTTTTCACTTCAAGGTTATGAATTAAATGTATCGACAAGTATTGGCATTACTTTTTTCCCGGAAGAAGGTAAGGATAAGCTGACATTGTTAGAAAATGCACACACCGCTCTTTACAAAGCAAAGAAAGTAGGAAAAGGGAATTACCAGCTTTCTTCTCACTTAACGGATATCTCTTCTTACAAAAAATACGTCTTAGACCGAGATATGAGAAAGGCAATTAAAAATGAAGAATTCGAATTGTATTTCCAACCGCAAGTAGATCCTAGACAAGGAAAGATTTGTAGCGGTGAAGCGTTAATTCGATGGAATCATAAAGAATGGGGAATGATGTCTCCAGGTGAGTTCATACCACTTGCAGAAGAAAACCATTTGATCAATAACATCACAGATTGGGTGATTCAAAAGGTATTTTCATATATCCGTGATTGGATGGACAAAGGAATCGAAGTTCAGCCCATTTCTATTAACATACCTCCAATTCGATTTATTAAAAAGGGATTATTAAAATATGTTGAACAACAGTTAGAGTTGTATAGAATTCCAGCTCATTTAATCGAGTTTGAAATAACTGAAGGTTCCTTACTAAAAGATGATAAGAAAGTCATGTCGACTATTGAAGGATTAAAAATCCTAGGAATCCAATTTGCAGTTGATGATTTTGGGACAGGTTATGCCTCACTAGATTCTATACGTAAATTTAAACCGAATACGATTAAAATAGATCGAATTTTCATCAAACATATTGGCGATGAAGATGGGATTGAAAAGGGAATTATCTCCTCTGCCATCCATTTAAGCAAAGTCCTTGATATGAAAGTCGTAGCTGAAGGAGTAGAGGAAATAGAACAGTTAAGGTTTTTAAAGCAAAATGAGTGCGATCTTATACAAGGATATATCTATTCTAAACCCGTTAAAGTAACGACCTTTGAAAAATTCCTAAAACAAGGGTACTTAAAAGCTGAAAAAACCCATAGAGGAAAAGCGTTTGTTGAAAAAAGAAATTTCTACCGTTTTCCTTTCCCTTTCCCAATCGCAGGAGAAATGACGATTGTAGAAATCAACGGGAAAAAAGTGAATGTTGGTAAATCTCCAATTCTTATTGAAAATATCTCATTAGGCGGGGTCAAGATTGTCTCATCTTTAAAACTACCAGTTAATACAAAGATGAAATTTAGTGTGAAATTCCAAATTCTTGGTGAAATATTTGATTTAGCTGGATCCATTAAGTGGATCGAAGAGGAGCCAGCTTGCGTATTCTCATACGGTGTAAGTTTTGAATTGAATCGAATATTTGAAGACCGTTTAGCATCTATCATCAACAAGTTATGCTCATATAGTAAAAACAACATGACCATTCCTGATACAGAATTCATATACGAAGCACCCCATAAGTACTTTAGCAAGCAATAGATCACAAATGGAAAAACCAATGAAAAAATACTTATAAAATTCACTAGGAATAAATACCCTGACATTCCTTTTGAGGTTGAAAAATTCCACATAAATATTTCAAAAAAATTACAAAATTAATAAGTTATGATGAAACCTATAATACTTTTTACTTTCTTCAGGTACAATAAAAAAGTATATTTTATTTACATGTTTATTATTAGGAGAAGAAATATGAAGAAAATTATTTACCTCATGATAGTTTTTATAGGTTTCAACTCTTTCATAACGATAAATGCATTCGCTCAAGAAGAACCTTCTACGCTAGATTTGGCCAGTGAAGCGGCCATCATATTAGAAGCGAATAGTGGGAAAGTAATCTATGAAAAAAATGCCAAGGAGAAAATGTATCCGGCTAGCCTTACCAAAATTGCAACGGCAATCTATGCGATTGAAAAAGGGAATTTAAATGATATTGTGACAATTAGTAGTAATGCCAGAGAAACAGATGGGACAAGAGTCTATTTAGAAGAAGGGGAACAGGTTCCATTAAAGAAGTTAGTTCAGGGACTATTAATTAACTCCGGTAACGATGCAGGAATTGCGATTGCAGAGCATTTAAGTGGAAGCATAGAACAATTTGCAAAGGATATAAACAATTATTTACTAAACGTGGTTGGTGTGCAGAATACACATTTTGTAAATCCACATGGCCTATTTGATGACGAACATTTCACAACTGCAGAAGATTTAGCAGTAATTACTCAATATGCTATGCATAACGAAACGTTTAGAAGTATATTTGGAACAAAAGAATTGGAATGGGTCGGAGCCTCTTGGGACACTACGCTGATTACACATCATAAGATCCTAAAAGGCGAATTTCCCTACGACAGTGTAACAGGCGGAAAAACTGGTTATGTGAATGAATCAGGTTTTACTTTAGCGACAACTGCTAGTAATGAGAATCTGAGCTTAATCGTCATTACATTAAATAGTTCATATGAAGATGCTGCCTATCGCGATACCATCAATCTTTTAGATTATGGCTTTAACAATTTTAAAACAGCTTCCATTGAGGCGGGTACGACATTCACAGTTGATGATGATAATTATATTAATTCTGAACCCCTTCTTTATACATCCTCTATCAACGATACTATCGTTAGTAAAATGGATAAGGACGGGACATTGAACCTTATTAACCAAGATCGAATGTCAATTGCCTCTTATCAATTGGAGAAAATGAAAAGTGGGGAAATCAATCATCCTGTTGAATTGCAAAATACATCCAATACAGGTGCAAGTCAATTACTGATGCTAGTAATAAAAATTGCAATTTGGTTAGTCGTTCTATTAGCAACAGTAGTGATTGGATATCAGCTAAAACTAAGCTTAAAACGAATTTTCTAAGGTACAGGTATAGTGGTTAAAATGAATAGACATTATCAATAGGATGCAAGTCTTGCTAGTTGGACTTTGCATCCTTTTTTATTTAGATACATTATTAGATGTCACATAAAAAATCATAAATCCTTTAGAAATACCATATCACTAATTATAACCATTGAAGGGTGATAATAAGAGTGTGGCTATTAGGTCTATTAAGTAATTATCTAGGTATATTTATAGGTGGGACTGTTGCATGGATTTTTAAAGGGTTACAAAGCAAAATCAATACCATTTATGCATTATGTGCTGGATTAATACTTGGCTTAATCTGTATGGAGATATTCCCAGAAGCAGTTAAGTTGGGTGGTTGGCTAGTTAGTATTATATGGGTCATTGTTGGGATGTTGTCATTTGGATTATTGCATCAAACATTCAATTACCAGCATTCAATAAATACTTCAAATACAAAAATGTATCTTCAGACAGGTTTGGTGTTATTGTTTAGTATTTCTTTACACAACTTTCCTATGGGTATTCTTATAGGGACAAGTCTTGATGGCGACATTAAAAATTCAGTAATACAAACATTATTATTCCATAGTATCCCAGAAGGCATTATTCTATTTACGCCATTCATTTTATCAGGCATAAAATACATAGTTATGTTAGTGGTTTCTTTATTAGTGTCACTTCCTGTTGCTTTAGGTGTCTATGTTGGAAGTTTTATTGGATCTGACTACTGGATAATTTCCACATCTCTAATCAGTTTTACGGTAGGAATTATTTTGATGGTTACGATAACTGAAATACTATTACCGACCTTAAAGAAATCATCAGTTTTAAGCATAACACTCTTCACAATCTTAGGAATTTTGTTGATAGGGTTATATTTAAGAATAATTTAACAGACCGGAGTATTCGGGAAAGAAAAGGGGGCGATGTTTGGTCGTTATGACAGGATCGCATCTTTTTTATTGTAATTGATAACATATAGAAAATTCATACATAAAAAGTTTAGGTAAAGTTTGGATTAATATGTTTTCAGTATTTACCAGTTATGTGGAAGCTAATAAACTAAGCATAGAAGGCTGTATGGGATATTTAAATAATGGGGTGACAAAAATGATAAATTTGAGGAATAAACCGACAATTGTTGGAGAGAAAGTAACTCTAAGACCGTTTCATGTAGTAGAGGATTTTCCTTATTTAGAGGAGTGTTTACAAGATCCTGAGGTTTTAAAATTCACAGGGGCATCAAAAGAATATAACAGGGAAGAAATCCTTGATTGGTATAGTACTAGAAATGAACAAACTGACCGTTTGGATCTTGCCATTGTTGATAAATCTAACAATATCTTGATTGGAGAAGTTGTGGTTAATTTATATGATGAAGAAACCAATGGCATGAATTTTAGAATCCTAATCGGTCCTAGAGGTAGAAATCGGGGATTAGGTACGGAAGTCACGCAATTAATTGTCGATTATATGTTTATGAACACCAACCTAAACCGGTTAACCTTGAGTGTTTTTGCCTTCAATCCTAGGGCAAAAAAAGTATATGAAAAAGTCGGGTTCATTGAAGTTGGTATTGAGGAAAATGACTTAGAGTATGATGGGCAATGGATCGATTCAATTTTAATGGAATTAACAAAAGAAACTTGGATAAATGCAGGATAATAATAGAATAGAAATCTAAATTGTAAGCCTTATTGAAAATATTGAGTACTTCTCCATAATTCATTAAGACCTGTATCCATAAAGAGTCCAGTATCGGTTCAAACTACGCCGAGTGCTGAACTCTTTTCAACCCATTCAATAATTATCCTTTAGCTTTTTCATATCTCTTATATTTCATCATAAAGATAATCCCAAGAATCGGACCAATCGCTAAGATTGTAAATACCCACTCCCACCCAATGAAATTCTGAAGAATTGGTATAAGATTGATAGAAACAATGGTAATTAGGAAACCAATGCACATTTGGAAAGTAAGGGCTGTACCTACATATTCTTCTTCAGCATTCTCTGATACTGCTGCAGAAAATTGCGCGGAGTCAGAAATAATCGACATCCCCCAAATGATTGCGATGAATAATGTTAGCCATATCGAATGTCCAAAAGTAAAGCCAATTCCTATAGAACAAACAGCGCTTATGAACATTGAAAGAATGGTTAAATTGGCTCTTCCGATTTTATCTGAAATGAGTCCCCCGATGACACTGCCAAATCCACCTGCAATTCCAATGCAGGCAAATGAGGAGAGAGCGACTAACCAATAAGGAATGTCTTCTGAATAAGTTATGAAACTAGCTGATAGAAATACAGGGAGCCAAGTCCACATTGCATACAATTCCCAGTTATGTCCAAAGTAGCCGTAATTAATGAGCATAATAGGTTTATTCGTTACAACTTTTTTTATTAATCGAAACGAGAAGGGTTGTTGTTTTGATTGGACAGGCGCGTCTTTTACACAATAAATAATGATGATTGTGGAAAGTAAAGCGAATAGTGAACTGCATAGAATCACGACTTTCCAATCCAATGAAGAGAAAAGCATCACAACAACATGTGGAAATGCAGAACCTAATGTTAAAGCTGCAATTAAAATCCCCATTGCTAGCCCACGTTTTTTAGGAAACCATTGAGAGAGCATTTTAACAGCAATTGGATAAACACCAGCAAGAGTGATACCAGTGAGAATTCGAAGAAGGATACCCCAAAAAGCGGTATCAACAAAAATCAGTAAACTATTAAGGATAGCGCCTAGAAAAGCTGAAAGGGCAAAAATCTTTCGAGGTTTAAAACGATCCGCGATACCAAACGAAGCACTTACTAATGCCCCAATGACAAATCCAATTGGAACGGAAGCAGATAACCATCCTTCTGCACTTGGGTCAAGGTTCCATATGACACTTAGCTCAAGCGCAATGACAGATGCACTAAACCAAAGGCATAAAGCAAGCAATTCTGCTAATCCAATCCAACCTAATGCCTTCCATGAACCTTGAATCATTCAATCGCCGCCTAACAAGTATAATTTTGAAACATTTTATAAGCGTTTTCCGTAAGTAAAGAGTAAAGGAAGTGAAAAAATGAAAAAAATAATTGGGCTATTTATCGTTGTATTTATTTCTATTGGACTAGCTGATTTGATAGAAGGAATTATTTTAACATTTTTCTATCAGCCAAACTTCTATCAAACTATCAGTTTAGAAATGGCAAAATTCGTACAATACGCTATCACTGCGGTGACGGTAACAATTGTCCTATGGAGTGTATATAAAGTGAAGGATAAAATGAAGGGTTCTAAATCATCGGTAGATGTAGCTTAAAGTTTTTTGTGAATTCTAAATTATTCATTTAGCTTATAGGACACTTATTAACTTTTATATTTTTATTTAGATTGCTTTAGAACTCTTTGGAGCTATCCTATACTAAGGATTCGCTCTTATTTTGTTAGGAAGTAAAATTAATAAGGTTCACTAGTTGAAGGTAGATATTCTTTAGGCAAAGATAATACCCAAATAAAATCATCTTCACTCATAATTTGTATGTCATAGCCAAGGCTAATTAACTGGTGAGCTTTACTATGTTTGGAACTCATCCCTCGATGATTCTTACCAAGAATCACAAAATCAGTATCCTTAGTAACAGCCCCTTGCATTATCCCACCTAATGTTCGCACTTTTTTTGCCGCTTCGGAGCGAGTCATTGTGGAAAGAGCCCCTGTAAAGACGATTTGTTTATGAAAGAAGGGATGCATTATGTATTGTGTTGGATCGGAAAGAAGGATTACTTCTTTGTTGTTATTATTTTCGTTCATGTTGTTTCTCCTTGAAAGTAAGCTGGATATTCGTCAAAATAGCAGGGATATTTGCCAAAAACGCAAAGTTATTAGCCAAAGTAATCGAGAAATTTGCCAGAATCAGAGGGTTATTAGCCAAGCAGTAGAAATCAGTCAACATAAACAGAAATATCATCCAAAAATAAACAGCAATCAGCCACACTTGGCAAGTTATCAGCCAAATTTGAACAGATATCCTCCAACTAGAAGTTATCGCTTAAAACAAAGAATCATGTCCACCTAGATCTCACTTTTGCAAGTTACTATTTATGCCTAAGGGAAATAGCAACTAGTTGATTATAAAAAAGTTTGCAAAGAAAACAACCGTCGCACAGATTTAAAGCAGCCTTTTTCTATTAAAGTGGTAAAAAGGAGAAAGGCAATCCTCGTAGCATGAAGATTGCCTCATAAGTAATGAATTGCGAATATATCTAAATCAAAATCCTCTTAAATATTGCGTAGGTATATGTGTCTCTTTATTTAGTATTGTTGCTGCCTCAAGTGCCCAAAATGGGTTTCTTAGCATACCTCTTCCAATAGCTACAAGATCCGCGTCTTCATTCCCAATAACGGAGTTTGCTAATATTGGGTCTTCTAAACGGCCAACTGCAATGACTGGAACGTCTAGAGCATTCTTAATATCACGCGCTAGTGGAACCTGATAGCCACCTTGTGAGCCAGGTTTACCTCCAGAACCTATATGTCCTTCTCCACCAGATGAAATGTGGAAGATATCAACTCCAGCTTGTTTATAATCTTTAGCCATTTCGATACTTTCTTTGATACCGTATCCACCGTCTACATACTCTTGAGCAGAGATCCGCATAATCAATGGCATATTGGCTGGCATTTCACTTTTAGCAGCTTGTAATACTTCTCTACCAAATAGAGTCAAATCTTTTCCATATTCATCTTCACGTTTATTTGTTAAAGGGGAGTGGAATTGATGAATTAAGTAGCCGTGCGCACCGTGAATCTCAATGGCATCCACTCCTGCCTTAATCGCACGTTGAACTGCCGTACGGAATTTTTCCACCATTCCTTTTACTTCTTCTGTTGAAAGGGCTCTAGGAGTTTTTGAATTTTCATCAAATGGAACTTCAGAAGATGAAACTGGCAAGACAGCATCTTGAGCTTTACGTCCTGCATGGGCAATTTGAATACCAACTTTTGCTCCGTATTGGTGGCAAGCTTCCACAATCCTAGCTAATGCAGGAATTTGTTCGTCTGACCATAATCCTAGGTCGAAATCGGTTATTCGACCATCTGGCTCTACATTGGTCATTTCAATAATGATAAAACCAGCTCCGCCTATTGCTCGATTTACATAATGTAGATAATGCCAATCGTTTGCAACGCCATCTTTCATTTCCACTGAGTATTGGCACATTGGAGGCATGACAACACGGTTTTTTAATTTCAATCCTTTGAATTCAAAGGGACTAAATAAATGTTTCATTGATCTTATCTCCTTTATTACAAAATTTAGTGGATACAATTTAAGTATTTATGAGTGATGACCCCAAACTATTATTTAACAATGAAATAAATCATTTGAAGTAAACGCTCCTTTCGATAATATCTCAATAGTATCGCAACTTTAATGATTACTCTAGATAAACGAATTGGGATCAGTTATATAAAAGTATCAAACAAAACAAATCACCTAATTGGTAAATACTTCGTATTTACTATTGCACTTATTTAAAACATAGTGTACTATTTCACTAGTACACTATAACTGGAGGTTTGGAATGAAAAAATTCACAGGGTTGTTAGTGCAAGAACATCGTCACTTCGGATTATCTAACTATTTAATAGCTGGGCTTACGGCAATTTTTGTGTTTTTAGGTCCGGAATTAATCTATAAAGTTTTCCAAGATCAAATGCAGTCTGATGTTTCTGGGATACGGTTTATGATGACAATCCTTGCAGCTGCATTAGTTGGATTAAATTCAATTGTTATGTTTTCAAGTAGCTTGAATCGTGACATAAAAACGAAAGAACTTTGGCTTCATAACAGTCAGTCAATGTATACGTTAATTGGAGCAAAGATTGTATATCATGGATTGAGCTTAATTACATTATGTTTCATTGCATTTCTAGGGTTGTTTTTTGTAGGAGGATTGATTGTTGGAACGCTTTGGCAATACTTAATTTTTGGAATTGCTTGTCTGATTATAACCATCTTATTTTATATTTTCTTTATAGCTGTAGTACTGTTTTTAATTGCACTAAATACGCAAATTTCCCGATATTTAGGAAAACTAAGTTATATCCTTGTGGTTGTTATAGGCGTTTTCTTACTTGAACTGTTAGAGCGTTTTCCAACAATCTCATTCCTAAAAATTGGTCGTGTTCCACTTTCAAATTTTAACGCTTATTTACCAACGTTTGCAGATCGTCAATTAGGTATTAATCTTTATTTTGATTTTTATTTCGTAGAGGTCGTTGTTATTGGCGCAATAGTTATTGCCATCTACCTGTTGATGTGTAAGTGGATGGAAAGGGTGATTACACGATGACTATGGATTTTGCCAAGGATCGCCCAATCTACTTGCAGCTTGTTGAATCGATTTGTGGCGATGTCATTAAGGGGAAACTCCAACCAGGAGATAAGTTACCCTCCGTCCGCGAGTTTGCTCTTGAGTCCGGTGTCAATGTAAATACGGTACAACGTGTATATAAGGAGTTGGAAGTAATGGAGCTAACGGAAACAAAGCGTGGGCAAGGGACTTTTATAACTACTAATCAAGAAGTGATCCTAACAGTTCGTGAGCAAATGAAGGAACAAGTGGCGATGCAATTTATAACATCTATAGAATCTTTTGGGTTTACACTAGATGAAATTATTGAGGTTCTTAAAAAGAAGAAAGGGGGCAACTAATATGGAGGTACAACAACTTTCGTTTCGATATAATCGTAAAACGGTGTTAGAACGTTTAACTTTTTCCATTCCAAAAGGTCAGATTATTGGGCTGATTGGAGAAAACGGTAGTGGAAAATCGACTCTACTAAAACTAATGGCTGGCATTCTAACGCCAACCTCAGGGACGATTGAAATGAACGATGAGAAGGTAACACGTCGCCAAACAAATAAAATTGCCTATCTACCTGATATTGACTTGTTCTATGAAAAATTAAAAGGTGATGAAGTATTCGCCTTCTATCAAAGTCAGTTTAATGATTTCTCAATAGATAAAGCAAAAGAGGTCGCTTCTTTTTTACAGGTACCAACAAATATGAGGCTCGGGAGTTTATCCAAAGGAAATCGTGCAAGGGTGAAATTAGCAACCCTATTAGCGCGAAATGTAGAACTTTATTTAATGGATGAACCCTTTGCAGGATTGGATCCACTAGCGAGAGAGAGCTTAGTAAAATCAATTATTAAATTTATCGATACTGAGTATTGTTCAGTTGTCCTTTCAACACATGAAGTAAACGAAGTAGAGCCGATATTGGATCAGGTCATGTTGCTGAAAGATGGGCATTTATGTGCAATGGATAATGTTGAGGAGATTCGCCATGAGCGCGGTGAAGATACAGTGAAATGGATGAAAAGTTTATATGGAAAGCGGGATCGTTAAATGACAGCACCATTTGTGCAGGTAAAAAATTTAAATAAAACCATTAAAGGTAAACATATTATCAAAAACGTCAATTTAGACTTTTATCCTGGCCAAATTACTGGGTTTTTAGGACCGAATGGGGCTGGGAAAACAACGACAATCCGAATGATGACGGGTCTTATGCATCCAACAAGTGGAGAAGTGATCATCAACGGAACTTCTCTTCAGAAAAATTTCGAGAAAGCAATCAGTCATGTAGGGGTAATCGTAGAAAACCCAGAAATGTATAAGTTTATGAGCGGTTATAAGAACTTACAACACTTTGCTCGCATGCACAATGTACCGAATTCACGAATTGATGAAGTAGTGGAGCAAGTTGGATTACAGCATCGTATACACGAAAAGGTGAAAACTTATTCTCTTGGGATGCGCCAACGACTAGGACTTGCTCAAGCTATGTTGCACAATCCAAAGTTTCTAATCTTAGATGAGCCGACAAACGGTCTTGACCCTGCAGGTATTCGTGAGTTTCGTATGTATCTTCGTAAAATTGCAAGAGAAGACAATGTTGCGATTGTTGTATCAAGCCATATGTTATCTGAAATTGAGCTGATGGTTGATCGTATTGCGGTTATACAAAACGGAGAAATTATCGATATTCGTGAGTTAACAGAAGAAAAAGTTAGTGAATATTACTTTGAAGTTGGACAAAAGGAACAATTTGCATCCCTTGCAGGTGAGCTAGCAAAATCGCAAAATGGTGGATTTGTTGTTTCCATTTCGAAAGAGGAAGTACCTAGCTTTTTACGAAAGCTTGTTGAAGAAGGTATTGATGTATATGTGATTCAACCGAATACAAAACGATTAGAAGATCAATTTATTGAAATGACTGGTGGAGGTGCAATTGATGCAATTCGTGAAATTCGTTAAAAATGAAACGATAAAAATTTGGGCTAAAAAAAGTGCATGGGTTATGCTTGCATTCGTCCTTTTAGTTGTTGCTTTATTTCTTGGATTAAATAAATATTTTAATATAGATCAAAGCACACCAGAACTTCGAGAAGAAGCAAATAAGGATTGGCTATTAGAATACAAAGCGCAGCTAAACGTACCAAACATAAGTGAAGAAGATAAACAATATTACAATGAACAAATCTTAATGACAGAATATCGTATCGCCAATGATTTACCAGTTGAAGACAATATGTCCTTTTATGATGTGCTAGATCTTGTGTTAGAGGTAATTTTATCATTGGTTGGAATCTTTACGATGGTTATTGCTGCATCTATCGTTTCCAACGAATTTGGAACGGGAACAATCAAAATGTTGTTAACACGCCCTGTTGCTCGTTGGAAGATTTTATTGTCAAAACTAGTTGCCTCTCTTTTATATGGAGCAACACTCTTTGTTGTGACTACAATAATTGCAATGATTGCAATGTACTTTTTATTCACAGGTGATGTTACGTTATCTGTTGTGAATGGGCAGGTAGTTGAACAAGCAGTAGAGACACACTATGTGCAAACCATTCTATTGAATGCTGCTTCAATTTTTATGACGATTTTATTTGCCTTTATGCTCGGCTCGATATTTGGTTCAAGTACATTGGCTGTTAGCTTATCACTTGGGCTGTTATTTATGGGATCAACAGTGACAATGTTTATTGCAAAATATAATTTTGCGAAATATATTTGGTTTGCAAATGATCTAACACAATTTGGGCCGAATATGATGCCAATTATCCCAGGCTTAACATTTAACTTTGCACTCGTAATCAATATTATCTATGCAATGATTTTTTTAGCAGTGAGCTTTACTTACTTTATACGAAGAGATGTAACAGCATAAAATCTTGTATATGTCCATTCAACCTTTCTACAAAGGTGAATGGGCATTTTTTTAGAATTCTTTTTGGGTATACTCCAGAAAAAACAAAAGCCTATCGTAAAAAATACAAGAATTAAGTGCTGTTCAAATTCTAAAAGTTCACATAAAATTCAAAATTGTCATATAACGGACGATTGGAAAACTGTACCTTTTTCATTATGCTTATTATTGTAGGATAATTTAACTAAATAACCATATAGAGGACTGAGAAGATGAAGTTAACAATATCAAAGAAAATGTGGCTTGGGTTTTCATCTGTACTTGTATTACTGGTAATTGTGAGCGTGCTCGGTATGTTCTCTCTATTTACTTTTACCAATAAGTACAAAGAAATTATTGATGTTGATTTGCAGAAAATTGACTTAGCTAAAGATATTCAAATGGTTCAGAAAGATATGGCAACTGCAGTACTCGAGTATGTAATGTTCGGTGATGAAGCTGCTAAGTTTGGTGATAACGTATCGATTGATAAATTGGATAAAGAAATTGAAGAAGGTACCACTTATGCAAAAGAGTTAATTGAAATGACAAAGGATGAAGCATCACTTCAATTATTAGAAGAACTTAAGGTAACGTCGGTAAAATTATTTGAATCTAATGAAAAAATTATTTCTTTAAGATCAGAAGGTAATGATTTTACGAGTTATGCAGAACAATCTATAGAACAAAATACAAAAAATTCAAGATATTCTAGATCAGTTAATTGCTCTACAGGAGGAAAACTCTGCAAAAACAAGAGAAAATCTGGATAAATATCAGCATAGTATGGCCACTTTGGTTAATATTATAACAGTGCTGAGTATAATCGTAGGTTTATTGGTAGCTTACTTTATTAGTAGAGCAATTGCCAATCCTGTTAAGAAAGTAACTACCGGTTTAGAGGAAATTGCGGCAGGAAATTTAGTGTTAGAACCTATACATATAAAAAATAAAGATGAAGTTGGTGTAATGGCTGCAACCTATAATCAGATGTTAGCTGATTTACAAGATATTGTTTCTAGTGTTCGTGAATCATCCTTGCAGCTTGCAGCAAATGCTGAGCAGCTTTCAGCAAGTGCTGAGGAAAGTTTAGCTTCATCACAGATGGTTGCCACATCAACTGAACAGCAAAAATCATTAGGGAATGAGCAAGTAGAGTATATTAATTTATCTGTTTTATCAATGGCAGAGCTAAATGAAAGTGTTGCACATATTTCAAGGGACAACGAAGAAATGCTACATGCAACGGATAGTGTGCAGCAATTAGTTAAGAAAGGTTCTTCTGTAGTATCTGATGTGGCTGAACATATGAATAAGATTCATACAACATTTGAGGAAGCAACAGAAATTATGGAGAACATGGCCAAGCACTCAAATGATATTCAAAAAGTAACATCACTGATAACAGCTATATCAGAGCAAACAAATCTCCTAGCCTTAAATGCAGCAATTGAAGCCGCTAGGGCTGGAGAATCTGGACAAGGTTTTGCAGTAGTAGCGGAGGAAGTACGCAAACTTGCAGAGCAGTCGAAGCAATCTGCTTCGGAAATTGAAAGCATGATTAGGCTAATACATTCTGCCTCTAGCGATGGTGTGAAGGCAATTTCATCCGGGGGCGTGAAGGTAAAAGAAGGTATGGAAAAAACTTCAGAATCACTGCAAGTATTTGATGAAATTGAAACGAGTGTAGGGAATGTTGTAGTAAGAGTAGAGTCAGTGATTGGCGCAATTGAAGAAATTCATGCTAAAGCTGAATCTGTAACTACCAATGCACGACAAGTTCAACAGTTAGCAACAACAGAAGAAATTACATCGAATGCACAAGTTTTAGCAGAACTTGCAGAAAATCTACAAAGTAAAGTCAATCATTTCAAAATATAAATACGTCGTTGCTTAGGGATACCTAAGCAACTTTTTTATGTATGCACTATTGGCAAATACTTTGGTATTCATTCGTTTCTTTTTACTTAGTAAAAAAAGAAATGGTTGGATACAAGATGTAACCAACCAATAATATATTTACTTATATTTATAGATTAAGATTGACGGCTTCTTTCCATAGCATCTTCCCAGCTTGGAAAATAATATAAAGCATTTTTCATTAATTCTGGATTAGTTTTCTTAATCTCTTTCTTTTTTAATGGCTGCCCCTCTTTTTTCATTAACTCAGCGATTTTACTTACAACTTCTTCAACTGTCATATTGGCATCCATATGAATTCCTCCCTTTAGTTTATTCATTAACATTTTTACCAATTAGTTAGATGAAGATACAATTTTGCCTAAATTTCTTATAAAAATAATTAAAACAAAAACACCCTTATAGTACCGAACATCAATACTATAAGGGTGTATGCTTCACATAAATTATTCAACTGTTGATTCAAATGACTTTCTTCCAGAATCAAAATTATCAATGAATATGTTAATGTTTCGAATGGAATTTTCATTTAGCGGGATTTCCCCATTTTCACGTAACCTTTTCCACTCTTTAACACCTTTTCGATACAATACTTCTCCAAGGCGATAAACATCAGCATTTCTATCTAAACCTTCTTTAAATGTAGTTAATATTTCTTCTTTCACTACTTTTTTCACCGTATCCTCCATCTCTTTGGAAGAAACGGTATCAGTATTACTATTTAGGGATAAACTTGCATGTAAGGTAATATCAAATTGTACATCGTTTCCTTGAACTATTGGGTCTACTTGAACACTCGTATTTTTTAATACGACTGTTAAATAATTATTGTCTTCTGAGCCTACTATTTTTGAAGTAATTTGGGTACGCAAAGTTTCATGTGATAACCATTTAAGCCCGTTTGCTTTTTCACCTTTTATAAATCCTTTAAAATCTTCAGGTGAAATAATGCCTACACCAGACATATTAACGGATTGATCCGGTCCTTTTTCTGTTTCCCAATCCTTTTTCATTGTTACATAAGGAATCTTTACATCATAGCTTGGTTCATTTATTTGTATAATAAGTTCTCGCATGCTTATCGGTTCGATATACGATTCTTGTACAAATGAGTTTTTAGGATCGCTTAATGAAGTTAATGTGATTGAGCGTTTGAGGAGAGGGACAGCGAGTAAAAACTCTTCCAATGGTTCATCTGTACAGAAAACCCAAGTTTGATATCTTGTATCTGTATGTTGAGTAAGTGTATTCAGAACAGAATCAATGTGATCTTTTTTCATAACATTATCTGTCACTATAAAAAAGGTTAAATGTCCCCAGTACAGTTCTTCATCTAAGCTATGATATAGTTTAAAAATCGCTTCAGTAAAAGTTTTTCCCTTTGCTGAACTAACTTCTGCTTGAATTACATCTTGATTGACTTGTTCAGATTTTGCTACATTTACAAAACTAATGATTTGAAGATATACCTCGTACATTCCATCTTTATAATCTACGCCAACTCCCATTACATAAAACATGCGCTCATTTTCTCTTAAATCCCAGCATCCAGTAAGCAAGCTAGATACCAAAAGCAAACAAACAATATGTTTTATCTTCCTCATTTATTTCCCTCATTATTAGTTCGTGTTTTATCTTCTGGATTTAACATGCCAGGTCTTTGGTTGTACTCAGCTTTAGAGGGTCTAAAAATTGTCTTTTTAAAGTTATCCCAACTTAAATCAACCGATATATTTAAATAAGGGATGCCAAAGATACGCATATTTGCAACATATAATACCGTTAAGTAAATACACATGAAAAATCCAAATAAACCGAAAATCGATGTAACTAAAATGAAAGCGATACGTAAAATACTAACCATTGTACTAAGGGATTGATTCACAATGGTATATGATGCTACAACAGAAATTGCTATCACTACAATCATCGCAGGGCTTGTGATCCCTGAACGAATGGCAGCATCACCAATGATGATTCCTCCGATAACACTGAAAGTTCCACCTAGAACACTTGGTAGTCGTAAGGTTGCTTCTCTAAACATTTCAAATAAAATAAGTAATAGCAGCATTTCAAATACTGCAGGAAATGGTAGCCCACGGTTTGCTATTACCACTGTTGCAAGCAATTGTAGAGGCATCTGATTTTGGTGAAATACAGTTAAAGCTAACCAAAAAGCAGGTAATGTTGTACCGATAAAAAGGCCAATTATTCTCAATATGCGCTCAAATGAACTAAAGAGAATTGGCGAGTCAAAATCTTCAGCGGATTTTAGTAAATAACTTAAATTTATGGGTGTCATTACTGCATAAGAAGAGCCATCAACAAAAATTAAAAAACGACCTCGAATAAGCGATTGCATTGCATAATCCGGTCTTCCTGTATAATGGGTAGCTGGAAGGAACCAATTTTTTTTATTGATTAATTCCATTAAGTCATCTGAACTGATAATAATATCTGTTTTAATTTGACTTAGTTCGTCTTTTAACTCATTTAAAATAGTTTTATCGGCAATATCCTCAACATAGAGAAGTGCAACCCGAGTTTTCGTGCGTTCTCCAACTTCTAACTTTTCCACACATAATGAATTGGAAGGGAATCGCTTACGAATAAGTGCAATATTGACTGCAATATCTTCTATAAAATTATCACGTGGCCCTTTTACAACCGCTTCTAGGTTTGTATCCTCCGGAGTACGATTTGGTTTCCTTACAATATTACTGGTATAGAGTAGTTGAACATCTTCAAAATAAATGAGTATTTTTCCATTATATACGGATGAAATGATATCTTCATTTTTTGATATCTGCTGAAATTCAGGAATTGTTAAATGATCAATCAATGTTTGGTCGATTGTTTGGTTATTAGAAAAAAGTGCTTCAATCTTTGGAATAACAACGGTATATAACATTTGTTCATCGACCATTGAATCACATTTGACAAAATGAACAACGGAGTTATTGAAGGTAAATGCATGATATAAAACATCATCAGACTTTTCAAACAGTTGTTTTACCTTCGTAAAAGTTACTGTTTGTCCTGTTGTGTCCATTTATTATCACTGCTTTCTTGTGATGTTTTTTTCCTTTTTATACGATTCTTTTTACTTGTACCTGAATTTGTACTGTTATTAGTATCATTACCAGAATTAACACTTTTATTAGGATTAGAGACGATATCAGAAATATTACCTTCATTCGATGTTGAGCTTTTATTCGAATCAGTAACGAAAGCAGAATGGGCACTTCTATTAGAACTTTGACCAGAAGCAGAATTCGAACTATTCTCTGTTCCATTACCTTGGCTTGAATTGTTACTGTTCTTTACACTATTACCAGCACCAGAACTATTTTGATCGTTATGAGAAACCCAATTCCCACTGATATTTGTGATATTGATAGAGTTTGAATTAGAACTAGAACTGTTCTCATTGGTATTACCAGTACTAGAATTAGAAATATTCTCGGTGGTATTACTAGAGTTTGAATTTGCACTATTTTCATTGCTTTTACCGTTGCCAGAATTAGAACTTTTCACGGTGCCATTAGTAGTGCTTGAACTAGAACTGTTCTCATTGGTATTTCCGTTGTCAGAATTAGAACTATTTTCAGTGCCATTACCAGTGCTTGAACTGCCACTATTCTCCGTACTTTTACCAAGACTAGAATCAGAACTAGAACTATTTTGACTGTTAAGAGAAACCCAATTTCCACTTATATTAGTGGTATTAACAGTTCCATTATTTGAACTATTCACAGGATTGCTTTGTTGTTCAGATTGGTTAGATTTAGTTTTATGAAACAATGCAATGATCGTTAATATTAGAAGTAAGGCAAAGAAAAAAATGAAAGTGATAACTAAAAAATCGAAATTGTTTAACTGTAAAAATATCGTGTCATCTATAATCATTAAAACTAGACTGACAATGAAAAACGGGGGAACCATATACGTCCAAATTCGTTTTCGATTACCAACTAACTTTAATATGTCCGCAACGATAAATAGTAATAACCCAACACGAATAAAAGTTCCTGTTAACCATTGATAAATTGATAAAAAGTCCATATGTTCTATATAACGACCAATCGACACTAAACCCCATTCTTCGTATGCAGGGTAACGATGTTTAGCCGCTTCTTCTGGTCCAAATTCAGAAATTGCACCAAGAAGAGGCCCTAATGTTAAACCTGTTAGAATGGCAATCATAATCGCGATATGGAACCATTTAATTGGCTTTTTAAAATGATGCTGTAAAAATAAAAGTAAAACAATTTCGATATACGCCGAAGCGGGATAAATAGTCGCTTTTAGTATAGGTTGTAACCCATGTTGAAAAAAAGGTTGTAGTAAACTATAGTCTTTAACTTGAATATTAACGATTGCAACATAGAATCCGAAAATGACAACGGCAAAAAGTACAACAACATTTACCATTACAATGGTTTGGACGTTTGTTGAAACTAGTAGAAAGCAAACAATAATGTAGACGGTTAACAGAACTATTGGTGGAGTTGCATCTAAAAAGGTATCAGATATCCAAAGAATTGTCTCGTGCATAGTGAATGCTGCCAAGAGATATATGTAACCTACAACCGCATATAACATGATTGAAGAACCGACTTTTCCAATTCTATCCTTTAACCATTCGCGGATGGGCTTTTGATTTGATTTTTTTTGTATATAAATCATTAAAAGTAAAATAACAAATGTTGAAATAGAAGCAATTATAACAGACAACCATCCATCTCTTTTTCCGTGTTCTAATACAGATGGAAGAATTGTTACATGGTTTTTTAAACCTATAAATGTCATGACCAATAAGATAACATGTACTAAACTAAATTTACCGATTTTATCCATTTCGTAACCTCTGATAGTATTTTATAAGAGTAGTTTTTCCATAAATGGGAAGTAATAAACGAATTATCCAGGGATAATAAATGCAGAAGGTTGCTAGTCTTGATTTCCTTAAGCCATGAACATTGGAATAAGTGCTTCAAGGATGTACATCCTAAACTAAAAGTCGAATGAAATTTGAAAGGCGGCAGATTAATGGGTACACCGGAGCTTTTAATTCGATTGTTTATGGCCTTTTTCGTTTTATTTTTACTCACAAGAATTATGGGAAGAAAAGAAATAAGTCAAATGACCTTCTTTAATTTTGTTTCTGCGATATCAATAGGTTCGATTACTGCTTCACTGGCCGTAAATGACAATTTAACAATTAAAAATGGGTTTATAGCTCTTGTAGGATGGACTGCATTTACTTTATTAATGGCATTTGTGGATATTAAAATAAAACCACTAAGAAAACTGACAACAGGTGAACCAATTATTGTTATCAAAGAGGGTAAGATTATGGAGCAAGCGCTAAAGAAAACAAAGCTAGATATGGATTCCTTAAGTTCAATGTTACGACAAAAGGATATCTTCTCACTAAGTGATGTTGAATACGCAATCTTTGAATCCAGTGGTAAATTATCTGTTATGAAAAAGGAAAATAAACAGAACGTAACAAAAGGGGATTTAAGCATCCCTACTCAAACCAAAATCTTTCCTACAGCAACTGAGGTTATTTCAGATAGTATGATTAATACAAATAATCTAGCGAGACTAAATCTAGATAAGAACTGGTTAGAACAACAGTTGAAGAGTTCAGGTGTAACCTCAATTGAGGACGTTTTTTATGCAGAAGTTCAACCTGATGGTAGCCTTTATATCGATCAGAGAGAAGATAGCATGTACAATTAAATGCTGAAGAGGTTGATGAGTTCATTTATTTGTGAGCTGGTAATAAAGTTAGGGGAAATTCGTTGATTGTAAGTTTTGGACGTACAATCCGAAAACTACCATATATTAACCTTTGCTTTCTGGATTAAGTTATTGTAATATAATATTACAGCTGCGTTGTACGTAGAATATTAAGTTTTAACCTTTATGTTGTAAAAGGGAGTTTTAGATCGAAGTTGGATTGGCGAGCGTCACACTTAGTGAATGACGATATACAGGAAAAACTTTTGCGAACACCCACTTTGAGGAGTGTGGTTTAAAACTTTCTATAATATTACGGCAAGGCGGCTTACTAAACTTAAAAATGGTATTTTCCAAAGTACTCTATTCACTTAGGGTGCTTTTTTATTTTTTGGAAATTGGGGATAATGAACTTTTACTAGACAGAAATCCATGATTAGAGGAAAAGTTGTCGAGTAAATCGGCTTTACTAGACAGAAATCCATGATTAGAGGAAAAGTTGTCGAGTAAATCGGTTTTACTAGACAGAAATTCATGATATGAGGAAAAGTTGTCGAGTAAATCGGTTTTACTCGACAGAAATCCATGATTAGAGGAAAAGTTGTCGAGTAAAATCAGCATAAATAATAAAACAAACTAAAATTTTTACTTATATAATACAAAGTATGCGGCATACTACTTTTAAAGATTTTATTCCTGGAGGGACTTTGATGAAATTTTTAAAAATAGGATGTTTAGCAATAATAGTAATCATTGTTCTCATCATTATCATAGGAGCACTAAGTGGTGGTGATGAAGATAAGCCAACGAAGGTTGGAAATAATGCGGATACTTCAGAAACGACAGAAAATAACAATACTGAAGAAGCTCCAGCTAAAGAAGAATATGCAGTCGGTGAAGCAGTTCAGTTAGGAGACAATATCTTAACTGTAACAAATGTTGAAAAGTCTACTGGTGATGAATATGATAAACCAAAACAAGGACACGAATATGTAGTTGTAACTGTAAAAATTGAAAATGCTGGGAATGACAATATATCCTATAATCCATACGACTTTAAAATGTCGAATAGTCAGGGACAAATATTGGATCCAGCAATTTCGATTATAGATACCGACACAGCTTTACAATCTGGTGAATTAGCAGCAGGTGGTACAGTATCAGGTACAATCGTGTTTGAACAACCAGCAGGTGATCCAGGATTACAATTGCAATACACACCAAGTTTCTGGTCAGATGAAACGATTAAAATTAATATGCAATAACTAGTATTTCCATAAAGCATAAACTTTCCAAATGGAGGTTTATGCTTTTTTTATTTCAAAAAAGCTTAGTGAGATTGTAGTGCAAAAACAAAAATAAATGTCATGTCATCCTACCACCCAGGTACATATGATAAGAAAGTGAAATTCTCAGAAAGGAGTTAAACATGAGTGATTTAGTTACTTTATTGCTTTTAGGGTTGGCAGTAAGTCTGGATAGCTTCACGGTAGGTTTAACATATGGAATGAGGAAAATAACGATTCCTTTCAAATCTATGCTAATTATTTTTTTATGTACATTTTTGTTATTGCTATTAGCTATGGGATTTGGTTCATTCCTTGAATTATTTATTTCTTATGAAGCTGGAGAAACACTTGGAGGAATTATCCTGATTGGAATTGGAATTTGGGTTCTTTTCCAATTTTTCACTTCACAGTTACAGCAAACATCCTACGAAATTCAAAAAGATATAAAGATCATCGAATTTGAAATTAAATCACTATCCATTGTAATAAAAATATTAAAAAAGCCGTTGGAGGCTGACTTTGATAAATCAGGAAATATTAGTGGGAAGGAAGCATTTTTTTTAGGGCTCGCCCTTTCATTAGATTCTTTTGGTGCTGGTGTTGGAGCAGCGTTAATTGATTTACCCCCGATATTATTTTCAGTGGTCATCTCTATTGCAAGTGCCCTATTTATTATAGCGGGAATCAATATAGGGAAACTTTTTAGAAATGTTCGGTGGATGAGAAACCTTACGTTTTTACCGGGAATCGTTTTAATATTAATTGGTATTATAAAAATATAACAGAGACAAAGTATACTATTCTCTTAATAGAGTTTTAAAGCACGCCAAATGATAAAGAATTTAAACATTTGGCAGTGCTTTTTTATTATCTAAGAGTATGTAAAAGATACTAAATAAAAGTTTTACTAGTAAGTATTCATTTATTAAAACTAACCTTCATATATTGTTGAGTGAATAAATGATAGAACTCAATGAGATCACAGCTATATATCCTAATAGCTTATCACTTAAAGTACGAACTATTTTAAGACTAATGGGGGGATTACTAATGAATGTGACAGAATACTACAGAGAATCTGTACAAGAAGTTATGAGAGATTTAGATGTAACTCAACACGGATTAACAGATTATGAAGTTCGAGCAAGGCGAAAAAAGTATGGAACGAACGAATTAAAAGAAGGTAAAAAGAAAAATGCTCTGCAAATATTTTTAGGACAATTTACAGATTTCCTTGTCATTATTTTAATTGCAGCAGCTGTTATTTCGATGTTTCTAGGAGACTTTGATAGCTCTATCGTTATCATCGTCGTTATCACTTTAAATGCTATACTAGGCACGATTCAACATATAAAAGCAGAAAAATCATTAAGTAGTTTAAAAGAATTATCAGCACCGATCTCAAAAGTATTGAGAAATGGACAAGTCGTTGAAATTCCATCAAGAGAAGTGATCGTAGGGGATATACTTATATTAGAAGCTGGAGATTTTATTAGCGCGGATGGTCGTGTGACTGAAAGCTATAATCTACAGATTAACGAAAGTTCACTAACAGGTGAATCATTGGCAATCCATAAAATGGTGAATAGTATCAATGAAGAAGAACTAGCGCTTGGTGATCGAAAAAATATGGTGTTCTCAGGTAGTTTTGTAACAAATGGTCGTGGACAGGCGATCGTTACATCGATTGGTATGAATACGGAGATTGGGAAAATAGCGAGTTTACTAGAAAATTCGCAAGAGAAAAAAACGCCTCTTCAAGAGAGTCTTGAGCAATTTGGAAAACGACTTGCGATAGGGATTATTATCCTATGTGTTATGATACTTGTTCTAGATTTAATTCGTGGTCGTGAACTAATCGATTCCTTTATGTTTGCTGTATCTTTAGCTGTAGCGGCGATTCCTGAAGCGTTGAGTTCAATTGTTACGATTGTTCTTGCCTTCGGAACACAAAACATGGCAAAAGAAAATGCCATTATGCGGAAACTACATGCAGTAGAAAGTCTTGGTAGTGTTTCAATTATCTGTTCCGATAAAACCGGTACACTTACTCAAAATAAAATGACTGTTCAGCAGGTATTTGGGAGAAGAAATCGTTTCATATGATCAGTTACAACTAAACAATGGACTTCATAGAAAATTAGTCGATATGGCCATATTGTGTAATGATGCTGTTATAGCAGATGGCAAAGAAATCGGTGACCCTACTGAATTAGCGCTAGTAAATCTAGGTCATGAATATCAATTGAATGAGCAGATTGTGCGCGGTCTTCATAGTAGGGTAAGTGAATTACCATTTGATTCAACTCGTAAATTAATGAGTACGGTAAACCGAATGGGCAATCACAATATAATGATTACAAAAGGTGCAGTAGATGTTCTTTTACCACAAATAAGAAAAATTGAGACTTCAACTGGCACTGCGAACATCAGTAGGTATCAACTTGAAAAAATTAAAGAGGCGAATGAGATTTTTTCAAATGAAGGATTACGCGTTTTGGCCATTGTTTTTAAAGAAGTATCTTCACCTCAAATAACAGTAAATGATGAAAATAATTATACCTTTGTAGGATTGGTCGCCATGATGGATCCTCCTCGTGAGGAATCTGCACAGGCAGTGGCGAATTGTATACAGGCAGGCATCAAACCTGTCATGATTACAGGGGATCATAAAATCACTGCAACAGCGATTGCAAAACAAATTGGTATTTTAAATGATCCATCTGAAGCAATAGAAGGAAAAGAAATTGAAAAACTATCAGACAAAGAGTTACGAGATAAGGTAGAACAAATTTCCGTTTATGCCCGTGTATCGCCAGAACATAAAATTCGAATTGTGAAAGCGTGGCAAGATAAAGGTCATGTTGTTGCGATGACAGGTGATGGAGTAAATGATGCTCCAGCATTAAAACAAGCAGATATTGGTGTATCGATGGGGAAAACGGGAACAGAAGTAGCGAAGGATGCTTCATCGATGGTACTTACGGATGACAACTTTTTAACGATTGTAAAAGCAATATCTAATGGACGAAGTATTTACGAGAATATTAAAAATTCAATTATGTTTTTATTATCAGGAAATGCTGGAGCGATTTTTGTTGTTCTTTATGCAACGCTTTTCGCACTACCAGTTCCATTCTCTCCAGAGCATCTATTGTTTATCAATTTATTAACAGATAGTTTGCCTGCCATTGCTATAGGATTAGAACGACATAACAAAAACATTATGAAGCAAAAACCACGTAATATTCACGAGCCATTATTAAATAAGAAGTTTGCCTCTCAAGTAGGTTTTGAAGGGTTAGTGATTGCGGCAGTGACCATCATTTCTTTCCAAATTGGATTATCTACAGGCGATCCAGTAGTAGGAAGTACGATGGCATTTGCAACTTTATGTTTATCGAGATTGTTTCATGGTTTCAACTGCCGTTCACAACAATCAATATTTAAAATTGGAATCTTCTCTAATTTAATTGTTTGGATCGCCTTCTTAATTGGTTTTACATTGTTAAATCTAGTACTCATTACAGGATTGTTTGAGTCAGCAGTGTTAAATCATATACAATTATTAACGGTTTATGGATTAGCGTTTATTCCATTAATCGTCATTCAACTTGATAAATTATTCTTTCCAAGAAAATAATTGATTCGAGACACTCTGCCTTCGAATTTTTAAGTATCAAAAAAGGTCAACCAGAAATCCTGGTTGACCTTTATCATTTAATTTACTTTTGCTTCCTCTTTTTCGTCACCTAACATCTTCACAAGTTTCTTAGATAGTGCAAGAAGAATTAAACCAATAACGATAACCGCTGCTCCAATAACGGAGAATACTTCAAAATAACCAAGACTTTGAGTAAAGGCTCCTAATTGACCAGCAACTAGATTTGCAACAAATGAACTTGCCATCCATACTGCCATTAATAGAGAAGCGTATTTAATTGGTGCGTATTTACTTACAAAGGATAATCCTACTGGAGATAAGAACAACTCCCCAACTGTATGCAGTAAATATGTGAAGACAATAAACATAATATTTGCTTTTACTGTAATATTAGTGTCATCGCTACCTGTTTGCATAATAGCGAATAATAGTACGATAAATCCAGCGCCAAGCATAATCATACCAAGTCCCATTTTCGTTGGTACGGCAAGATCGCCTCGTTTTGAATTTGATAATTTAACCCATAACATTGATACTAGCGGTGCTAATAGGACGATGAATAATGGGTTAACAGATTGGAACCAAGATGTTGGGATTTCCCAACCGAAAACAGTACGATCAACAAATTTGTCAGTATAGATGCTTAGAGCACCACCTGCTTGTTCAAATCCTGCCCAGAAGAAAATAACAATTGCAGTCAAAATAAAAATAACTTTTGTTCTGCTTTTTTCTACTTTTGTTAGTTTTTGACTTTCAACTACACCAGTTTTTGAAACTTGTGGTTTACCAACAGGTTTTTTACCAATATCGCCTAAGAAGCGATTTCCTAAAGCATTAAATAAGATTTGGCCAATAACCATACCAATTGCAGATGCAAGGAATCCATAACGGTAACCATATTCGATTACTCCGTTTACATTTGTTGCAAACCATTTATCTGTAATAAGACCAATCACTAATGGAGAGAAGAATGCCCCTGTGTTAATACCCATATAGAATATAGTAAACGCTGCATCGCGTCTTTTGTCATTTGGACCATATAGCTCACCAACGATTGTTGAAATGTTTGGTTTGAAGAAACCGTTACCAATAATAAGTAATCCTAATCCGATGTACACAGCTGCAAAACTAGCATTTGAGAATAAAACCAAATTACCTATAGCCATGACAATACCGCCGATTGTAACCGCTTTTCTTTGTCCTAAATATCTGTCAGACAACCACCCACCAATTAAAGGTGTAAAGTAAACTGCTCCTGTAAAGAAACCATACAACATAAGTGCAGTTCCTTCATCCATTGCTAGTCCACCCTCAATTAAAGACTTCGTAAGGTAGAGAACAAGGATGGCTCTCATTCCGTAATAACTAAAGCGCTCCCACATTTCTGTTAAGAATAACAGATATAACCCAGGAGGGTGCTTCTTTATCTGATTGTCTATAGTAGTATCCATGTGATACCCTCCACTCATTGTTTGAATATTTTTTTAGTATAACAATAGTAATTTATTTTTTATTAAATAGTCAATGAAATTATAAAAGAAGCAAAATTGGGAAAAATACTAATTTTGTTTATATTCGGACCTATAAGGGATTGTCGTTGATATCATTGAGTTTGGAAAAATTTATCGCTACAATTTGAAACCATCATATCCATAAAGTGTTATATTAATATAGTTATTTCAGGTGGGATTTCAATGCCGATTTGTTCAAATATTTAAAATTAATTGCAAAGTAAATGAACTTCGAGTATTCTTCATCTTGATAAATGGATAAAAATTTTACATATATGGGAAGGGAAATTATGATTTCATTCTTTTTAACAGCCTTTCGTTTATTAAAAGCAATCATTAAATCTTTTTCACATCCGGTATTTAAATCACTAATTGTTACGCTACTGTTAATTGTTTTATCAGGAACTATTTTTTATACAAAAGTTGAAGGATGGAAAGTATTAGATGCTATTTATTTTGGAGTGGTTAGTCTAATACCGACGGGTGTAAATACTGGCTTAAGTCCGGTAACTACCTTAGGCAAAATTTTTACGATGATGTATTTAATCGTTGGAATCGGTGTGATGATTGGACTAATTGGCGTGATTGCAAGAGCAGTCATTGACTTTGATTCAATAGAAACTGAAGAAAGTGGCAAGGGGTTAAATCGTTCAAAAACGATAAAGTCACGTAAATAATAATAGAAGCCACCTTTAAAGGTGGCTTTTGTTTTCTCGTTCACTCATTTAATTGTGATAATAGAAGTTCTGTAAATTGTTCGATGTGCGCGGTCAGTTCCTTATATTTCCTCGAAATTCTCCCCAAATATTGTGAATCAGTTGAGGCTGTAGATATTGGAATCATAACTAACTCATCTTTCGTATAGGTAGGAAGCGAATGAACAAGATAATCCGTTGCGATGGTTATCGCGTTTCCTTTGATGACCATCTGGAAAAGTGATTCAACATTGTTTGTAGTTAAAGCAATTGTATTGGAAGGGTCTTCTAAATGAAGCCTCTCAGATACCTTTTTAATAAAAGGATCGTTGTAGAGGACGATTGTTTCCTCCTTAATGTCCTCGCTTGAGATAATCTCTTTCGTCACAAGATCTGAGTTTTTATTCACCACCAGTGTTGCTCGATCTGGAATAATTGGTACCCACGTTAGCTCGGAGTCTTGAAATGACTTAGGTAAGGATACAAAGCCGATGTCAGCATGACCACTTTTTACTTGTTTTAAAACGGTGTTTGTTTCCCCTTCAATCATCTCAATATTCATGGAAGGGTATAATGTACGATATTCCAATGTCGTCTTAATAAGCGTTTGAACCATTCCTGGTGTTGTAGCAATCATAATATTTCCGCAGTTTTTCTTTTGAGCAAATAAAATATTTTGCTTCATCAATTCAATTTCATTAAGTATCGAGACTGCGTGCTTAATGACCATTTTCCCTTCGATTGTTGAGGTAGCTCCTTTATGGGAGCGGACAAAAAGAGCAGTTCCCAATTCTTCCTCGAGCTGTCCAATGGAAATACTAATTGCTGGGACAGTCATATGGTTTTTCTTTGCTGCTTCAGTAAAAGAGCCTAGCTCATCTACATCGATTAAATATTGAAGCTGAATGATATTCATATATTTTTCACCTATATATTTCTTTCATAATCTCTTAAAATCATTGTACTAAGTATTTGTGAGAGAGTGTTAAATTTTATTTAACCACCAGTAAATTTAATTAAATTTATTTTTTTAATAAAGGGTTTTATACTAAAAAAGTATTAAATACTAATACGATTATTCATTAAAGGAGATTGATCTGAATGAATTTCAAAAATGTGACAGTCGCTGGTAGTGGTGTTTTAGGAAGTCAAATCGCTTTCCAAACTGCATTCAGCGGTTTTAATGTAAGCGTTTACGATATAAATGATGAAGTATTAGAACGTGCGAAAGAGAGATTCGCAACTTTAAAGGAAAACTATAAAAGAGACTTAAATGCAACACAGGAAGAAGTAGACGCAGCATATAATAAAATTTCATTATTCTCTGATTTAGGAGAAGCTGTTCAAAATGCAGATCTTGTGATTGAAGCAGTTCCTGAATTAGTGGATATTAAAAAAGATTTCTATCAAAAATTGGCAAAGGTTGCACCAGAACATACTGTTTTTGCAACAAATTCATCTACAATGTTACCTAGTACATTTGCACAATTCACTGGTCGCCCAGAAAAATTTTTAGCACTACACTTTGCAAATGAAATTTGGAAAAACAATACTGCTGAAATTATGAAGCATTCATCAACAAATGATGAAGTGTTCGAGCAAGTCGTTGAATTTGCGAAAGAAATTGGTATGATTGCACTTCCACTTCATAAAGAACAACCTGGCTACATTTTAAACTCTTTACTAGTACCATTCCTTGATGCAGCACAAAACTTAGTTGTGAATGGAATTGCTGATCCACATACAGTAGACAAAACATGGATGATCGCAACTGGTGCACCAAAAGGTCCATTTGCTATCCTTGATATTGTAGGAATTAACACTCCTTATAACCTTTCAGCAGCGAAAGCAAAAGCAGGAGATGAAAAAGCAGCTAAGGTAGCTGAGTACTTGAAAACAGAATTCCTTGATAAAGGACGTATGGGAATACAAAATGGCAAAGGGTTCTATGATTATCCAAACCCACGTTATTTAGACGAAGATTTCTTAAAAAATTAAATCTATTTTTAAACGGTGCGCCACGTGGAAACTAATTGTTTCTATTTGGCGCTTCTTTTTGTTTTGATTATTTAAGATTTTCTTGGCAATTGCAAAAATAAAAAAGGCAGGAACTAAAAAGTTCCAACCTCATAAAAAACGAACTATCTATTGTCTGAGCTCTTAAAATAAAACGAACATTATTAATCAATTATTTAAGCTGATCATTCAACACACTATCTTCTAAAACAGAAAACTTATCTCCATAAACTTTCGTTAAATGGTTTTCACCCCACGCACATAGTAGATGTAGGATATCTTCTAAGCTTCGTCCATAGTCACTAAGCTCGTATTCTACTTTAGGTGGAACTTGATTGTACACGATTCGATTAATGACACCATCTTCTTCAAGTTCGCGTAGCTGTTGAGTAAGCATTTTTTGCGTGATATTCGGCATGAGACGTTTTAATTCACTTGTTCTTTTTTTTCCGTGAGTGAGATGGCAGAGGATTACACATTTCCATTTTCCTCCGATTACTTCTAGAGTCGCTTCAACCGATATATTGTATTTCTTTTTTTCCATAATATCCTCCTTTTATAGGTACACAAAAGTACCTATGTTACTTTTGTGTGTCTATATTACATAAAAGTGCGTACTTTTCTTCATGAACGTTATATAACATAATAACATTTGCCGGTTGATTCAATCTATACTTTCTTGCAAAACTTATTGTTCACTGATTGGAAAGTATCCATTTATAAAGAAAGGAAGAAGATACTATGGAATTAAATAAAAGACAAAGCACATTAGCATTGCTTGCTTTGGCGGTTAGTGCTTTTGCAATTGGTACTACTGAATTCATCAGTGTTGGGTTATTGCCTCTTATTGCAAATGATTTAAGTATTCCAGTTACCACTGCAGGGTTAACTGTATCTATATATGCTTTAGGAGTTACGTTTGGAGCTCCAATATTAACATCTTTAACATCGAGAATGTCTCGGAAGTCGCTATTACTCTGGATAATGATTGTCTTTATCATTGGCAATACGATTGCTGCAATCTCTACAACCATTGGATTATTGCTAGTAGCTCGCGTCATTTCAGCTTTTTCTCATGGTGTTTTCATGTCAATTGGATCTACAATTGCTGCTGATCTAGTACCAGAAAACCGTAGGGCTAGTGCCATTTCAATCATGTTTACAGGTTTGACAGTAGCTACAGTAACTGGAGTTCCATTTGGTACTTTTATTGGTCAACAATTAGGATGGAGAACTGCCTTTATCACCATTGTGATCATTGGTGTCATAGCTTTGATTGCAAACAGCATTCTAGTTCCATCCAATTTACGAAAAGGAGTAAAAACAACTTTTCGTGATCAGCTAAAACTAGTGACAAATGGCCGTATATTACTATTATTCATCATTACCGCATTAGGGTATGGCGGAACGTTTGTTGTATTTACCTTCTTAACACCATTGCTTCAAGATATAACTGGGTTTAATGAAGGAAGTGTGGCAATTATTTTATTAGCTTATGGGCTAGCGATTGCCATTGGAAATATGATAGGTGGTAAATTATCAAATCAAAATCCAATTCGTGCATTATTCTATATGTTTTTAGTACAAGCAGTCATTTTGTTTCTATTAATGTTTACAGCACCCTTTAAAATTGCAGGATTAATGACAATACTTCTTATGGGTCTATTGGCATTTATGAATGTGCCTGGCTTACAAGTATATGTTGTCATGTTAGCTGAGCGCTTTGTACCAAGTGCGGTGGATGTAGCTTCGGCAATAAACATTGCTGCATTTAATGCTGGGATTGCTATTGGCTCTTATTTAGGAGGGCTTATTACAGATTCGATAGGGCTTATCCATACATCTTGGATAGGAGCACTCATGGTATTAGCCGCTGCCGTTTTAACAGGCTTTAGTAGAGCATTAGAACGAAAAGATCAAGTAAAGTAAAAAATAGTAAACTTTGGAGGTATTAATAATGATGGTTAAAAATTTACAAGATACAACAACTTTGCATAATGGTGTGAAAATGCCTTGGTTTGGACTAGGGGTATTTAAAGTAGAAGAAGGTCCTGAGTTAGTGAATGCTGTAAAATCAGCTATCAAGCATGGTTATCGTAGTATAGATACTGCAGCTATTTATGCCAATGAAGAAGGTGTTGGCAAAGGGATTGTAGAAGGTTTGAAAGAAGCAGGAATTGCAAGAGAAGATTTATTTGTCACTTCAAAGGTTTGGAACTCAGATTTAGGTTACGAATCTACAATTGCTGCCTATGAAACAAGCTTAAAAAAACTTGGTTTAGATTATTTAGATTTATATTTAATCCATTGGCCAATAGAAGGAAAATATAAAGATGCTTGGAGAGCTTTAGAGACTCTATATAAAGAGGGGCGAGTAAAAGCAATCGGTGTAAGTAATTTTCAAATTCATCATTTAGAAGACTTAATGAAGGATGCTGAAATTAAGCCGATGATCAATCAGGTTGAATTCCATCCGCGCTTAACTCAAAAAGACTTAAAAGTATTTTGTAAAGACAATGGTATTCAACTTGAAGCATGGTCACCATTAATGCAAGGTCAGTTACTAGATAATGAAGTATTAAAGGAAATTGCAAACAAACATCATAAATCTGTTGCCCAAGTTATTTTACGTTGGGACTTGCAAAACGGAGTTGTAACAATACCAAAATCCACAAAAGAGCATCGAATCGTCGAAAATGCTAATGTGTTTGATTTTGACTTGTCGAAAGAAGAGATGGAAATCATTGATGGATTAAATCAAAATCACCGTGTAGGACCAGACCCAGATAATTTTGACTTTTAATGCAGTGAGACTTGTGTAATTTATTTTTATATATGGGTTCTTATAATGGCAGTAAATAATTTTGCATATAAGGCGTAGGGAAGGCAGACTGTTGTCTGTCTTTTTTTTAATCATTTATTAAATTGAAAAAAGTGTATCAATAATAGGGATTAAACTTGAAAAGAAGTACTTTTGATAGTTGAATTTGGCTACAATTGACAATCTAGGTGTATTATAATAAATATAGTTGAATACATTAAAAGTGAGTAATGATTTATAGTTTCTTGGGGGAAATACTAACAAATTTGGGATGTGTGTTAAATGGACAAAGCGTTTGTAATTGGGGATATTCATGGGAATTATGAATTACTTGAAAAGATACTAACGAAATGGAATCCAGGTGAAGAGCAACTTGTTTTTCTTGGGGATTATATCGACCGGGGTCCTGATAGTTTGAAAGTGCTTCGAAAGGTAATAGATCTTACTCACAATCACGGGGCCATTGCGCTAAGTGGAAATCATGAACATATCTTTCTTTATTGGCTCAAAAATACTGAAAAAACTTCTGAATTTTATTTTCACGATAAAGTCGGTGGCATTGCGACGATACATAGTTTTTATCCCGAAATGAGAGAAAATATTATACTTAATGAGGTTAATGTCTTAGAGTTGGCATCTAAAGTCAAAAAAGAGTACTCCTCGGAAATTGATTTTCTCAAGTCTTTAGTATCTTATTATAAATGGGATGGTTATTTGTTTGTTCATGCTGGTATCGATACTCACGTCGAGGATTTCAAGAAAACAAAGGATGAGAATTTTTATTGGATTCGAGAAGATTTTTATGCTAAACCACATCTAGCTAAGGAAATTGTAGTGTTCGGACATACACCTACCATTAACTTAAATGAAGATAAAGGAAATCAAGTTTGGGTTTCACCATGTCATAAGAAAATTGGAATTGATGGCGGGGTCATTTATGAACATGGACAACTGCACGGAATCGTGTTCACGAAAGGTTCTAATGAATTACTGGTGTATGCTGCAAAACGAACTGAGGATGTATTTTCATATACGGTCACAATATAAGGCACTTCTAGTTTGATAGAAGTGCCTTTTTTCTATATATATCCTTCATTATTTAGGTAAATGAATATAGCTACTGCAATCAGCCCAAGTAGCACTGCGAAAGCAACTTTAATAGGTGAGATCGGTGATTGCCCACCAACCTTCCCAGTCTGACCGTTTACCATAAATTGATAGATCTTCTCTTTATATTTAAAGGAAGATAGCCATAAAGGTAGCATAATATATTTAAATTTCACTTTAGAATATACGACAGATACTTGAAGATTTGAGACTTTATCTGCATGATATCTAAGTCGAATATGACTATCAATTTCTTGATGTAGTCGATTGCGAATCCCTGCCTTAGCTGTTAACCAACCTTCCTCCAAGCCTACGCTATACCGTTCTGCGATGTATCCATGAAGAAAATCTTTATTAAAAGTAAGTGATTCGTTTGTGCCAAAAGGTTCTACTTGTTTAAGGATTTTTTCATTGTAACGTTTTGAAGCAAGAACTAGATGATCATCTATATATCTGTCATAAGTTCCACTTGTTGAGTACCAATCTGTTACAGTACGTGTTTTCCCGTCCTTATCTGTTACAGTACGATTTTTCCCGTATCTAGCAGAATAGGTTGAATGAGTATCGGTATCGAATGTCCAGTATGGTAAGTAGACTCCAGAGAATGCATCGGCTTTGGCAGATCGTTTGGCTTCATTTGGAGCAAACCATTTTCTTTTAATCCATTGTCTGAAGTTGCTGTTTGCTTGCTCCTTTGTAACAGCAAAAGGGATGATTCCGTTTGGTTCTAATGAGTTTTCAGCTGCAGCTTCCATTACATGGTTTGAACCACAATATGGACAAACATTGGCAACTTCGAGTGCATCATAAACCATTTCGGCAGCACAAGCATCGCAAATGACGACTTTCTTTTCTTCTCCCCATGCAAAGCTTTTTTGGGATTCTGCTTGATGAAAGTCTATTTCTTTTGCGTATTGTTCGTCAGGTGAAGAAGGTTGAACGACCTCTTCCTCATAGCCACAGTAGGGACATAATAATTTCCCTAACGCTGGGTTGTACTGTATTGAAGCACTGCACGACGGACATTTTGCATCGTACTCATCGACTTCTTTTAAATATTCATCTTGACGTTCATATGACATGAAGGGTGCACCTCCTTATTGATGATCATTTTCGTTAATGACATCACCACATTCTGGACAGAATTTTGGTTGAGCTGAAGGGTCTTTTGGCTCCCATCCGCATTTATCACAAACGATTTTTTTAGATGAAGGTTTTGGAGTTCCACACTCCATACAGAATTTACCATTATTTTCTGTCCCACATTGGCAAGTCCAAGTATCATTCACTGGTTTTTTCGTACCACAGTCAGCACAGAACTTTCCTGTGTTTTCTTTGCCACAAGTACATTTCCAAGTATTTGCTGAAGGAGTAACTTGAGTTGGTTGTAGAGCAGGTTGTTGTGCTGCTTGTTGCTCAGCACCCATTGCAAATAGGTTACTAGCATTTAAGCCACCTGCTTGCTGAGCCATATTCATTCCTGCAAATCCAACAAATGCGCCACCTTCATTTTTTGCAGCATTTCGCATTGCTTCACTTTGTGCATCTACTAATGTAGCACCAGCCATCGTTGGATTACGGAATACAGCACTTCTTTGAAGTTGTTTAATCATATCTTCATCTTCTTCAGATGCTTTAACGGAATTAATACCAAAGGATACTATTTCAATTCCTCGGATTTGTCCCCATTTTTCAGATAATACTTCATTTAATAGTTTAGCAAGTTCTAATGTATGACCAGGTAATTCGCTATAACGAATTCCACTAGCTGAGATTTTTGCAAAAGCAGGTTGTAAAGCTGTTAATAATTCAGAACGCAACTGACCTTCAATTGTTGTTCGTTTATAATCTTCCTCTACATTTCCTGCAACGTTCGTATAGAAAAGAATCGGGTCAATAATTTTATATGAATATTCTCCATGACAGCGAATGGAGATGTCGATGTCTAATCCAATGTTTCGATCGATTACTCTGAAAGGGATAGGTGTTGGCGTACCGTATTTATTTCCAGGGATTTCTTTCTTATTGAAATAATAAACACGTTGATCTTTACCTGGTTCACCACCAAATGAGAATCGTTTACCAAGAGATTCAAAGCTTCTTTTAATGTTTTCGCCTAAATCCCCATAGAAAATGCTTGGCTCCGTAGAAGTATCGTAAACAAATTCACCAGGCTCTGAACAGAATTCCACAATCTTTCCTTGTTCAACGATTATCATACACTGGCCTTCATTCACAGCGATAATTGACCCATTTGAAATGATATTAGTGCTTCCTTTGCGGTTAGAGCTTCTTTTACCAGTACGCTTTTCACCTTTAGTTATTAATACTTCAGCAGGTATTGCTTCACAGTAGAAATAATCTCTCCATGTATCAGCTAGCACACCTGATAATGCACCAATCCCAGCTTTTAATAAACCCATAGCCAAATCCCTCCAAAATATTGTTTATGAAACAATTATACTATTTCTTTTACTAAAAATTTCAAAAAAGGATCTAAAAACAAAACATTCTACAAAACTACAATTGGAATACCAATCATTCGTAATTTATTCACTAAGGAATAGACGCTAAAACTAGTAAGTTTGTTCTAAAAGAAAAAATCATGAATATATTTTTATATATAAAGATAAATTTAATGGTTGTATTGGTAATATTTTACACTAATTTTGGTTAGATTGATATAAGAAGATTTGAGATGTTTTAAGTCCGCTTTTATGGATATTTAGTATGAGATTTTTTATTTCCAGGGAAATATAGTAGATTAAAATAATATTTTCCATGGATAGTATTAAGGGGACCATTGGTAATTTAGCAAATTCATCATAAAGGGGTAGATTATATGTTGCAAATTAATAGAAACTTTTTAACAATACCAACAAATGATATTTATTTTGAAAATGAAAAAGGGAAGCGTCGATATAAAGCTAAGTTCTCGAGCTATACACATCGTCTCCAACCCAGTCGTCGTTTGCAAAGGAAAAGTACCATTCATGTTTCTTTGCAGCAAGATGAAAAGGTATTTATTAATAATCTATCAAGTGATACAAAGGAAATGTTATTCGAGAATAATAATGAAACGTATAAAATTTTACCAGTTATTGATCCTTCAGATGAACAAATAAGAGAATTTCAACGATTCTATAATGAAAATATATTGGGTAACGCGGATAAAATGAATCGTTCAAAGTTTCAATCTCTACTACTATTAAGAGATCAAAAAGCTTTGGTATTAACTAAAATCATCAATTCCTCTAAAGAAGTTGTTAGTTATCGAATCTATGTTGTGGACGGACAAAATGCATTGCTCTCATATGTTTCCACTTCTATGAACGCAGCGGATTCAACGAAAGCAAATCTTCTATTATGTTGGAAAAATATGAAGATGTTTCGAAATCTCGGCTATTTAATCTATGATTTTGGTGGAGTAGATGACAGACATTCGATGCGTTGTAGCCAATACTTCGGTGGTAGTGAAGTAATGGTGTTTTCAGGATATATTGCAAAATCGCTAGTCTATAAATTATTAGCGAAGTTGAATGCGTGGCGAGAGAAATAATCGTCATTTGGGATGGCTACTAGTTTGTAACTAGATTTCCAGTAGAACATACCCACGCTAGCTTTCTTAATTTGTTATAATAATAGAACTACTAGTTAGAGAGGATTTTATTATGACAAACAAACCGCATTTATTAGTCGTGGATGGTATGGCATTATTATTCCGTTCATTTTTTGCATCTAGTGCAATGGGACAATATATTCGTTTAGAAGATGGGACGCCAACGAATGGAGTACAAGGGTTTGCACGCCACGTATTAACTGCACAAAGTCTTATGAAACCAACTCACTTAGCTGTATGCTGGGATATGGGTGCACAAACATTCCGCAATGAACTATTTGATGGGTATAAAGCAAATCGTCCAGCACCTCCGGAGGAAATGCTTCCACAATTTGATATGGCAAAAGAAGTGTCCGAATTAATAGGTTGGAAGAACTTTGGAGTTGCCGGTATGGAAGCCGATGATGCAATTGGTTCCATGGTGGAAAAGTGGAAAGATGACGCGGATATTACGATTATTAGTGGCGATAGAGATTTGCTACAACTATTAAATCCTGCGACAACCATTGCTTTTACGAAAAAAGGATATACAGAGTATGAAGTGTATACTGAAGAGCGATTTAAAGAAGAATACCAAATAGAACCACATCAATTTGCTTATGTGAAAGCTTTCATGGGGGATACGAGTGATGGTTATCCAGGCGTGAAGGGCATCGGTCCTAAAACAGCATTACAGTTAATTCAAAATTACGGTACCATTGATGAGGTAATCGCAAACCTTGATCAATTAAAGCCTGCACAACGTACGAAAATAGCAGATAATATCGAAATGCTGAAGCTTTCACACCAACTAGCAACCATTGAACGCAATATGGAAATTGATGCTATCTTAGAGGATCTTCACTTAGTTGATTATTCTACTGACCGTTTTGAAGAATTAGAACGTAGAGGATTAAGATTAATCGTAAAACACGCAAAATCATTATATTCGTTTGCTTAAATCATAAAGAGGGTGATGTCTTGAAAGTATGTAAGTACGACTTTCAGAACATCACCCTCTATATTTAATGAAGAAATAAATAATGGCATAAGAAAGTATATGCGGGATGAAGTTCGTTTATGAGAGAAAAGGCAAAGCTAAGGGACAATTTATCCATTGAAACATAGACGAATGATCTGTATATCATTCATAAAAACATTACTACATATTTTACAACCTTCTATTGAACCCTAACATCAGTCTCTTCTATTTTTACAAAAGATAAAACTTTAAAATTATCGGAATACCGAACCTTACGAATTTGGCTATTTCGGTTTTTCCCACCATTATCATGTACGAGTAAATACAATTCATCGTTCTTTATTTCATAACCAATCAAAGGTACCCAATGATAGTTAAAAGTCGTCTTTGTCTTCCATTGAAAAGTGAAGTATTTATCGAACTTTAATGCAACAGGTATGCCTTTATCAAGTTGTTCTAATGCTTCATGGAGAGTACATTCTGAAACGTTCCACTCTGCTCCTAAAAGTTTTTGAAGTCTTTTAACTAATCGCCATTTAAATAGCCCAATTTTTGTTCCACCGAGAATGCTGTATAAATCGTTTACGCTTTTTAATGTTGAAGGATCTTTCAATAGATAACGTAAAATAACATATACAGTTGTAGGTCCGCAAGCAGAGGATTGAAAATTTGAATGTATTGAATCGTCATACTGGGATAGTCCAGTTACGTTTAGTTGTACCATTATTCATTCTCACCTTTTATTAATTGAATGGTAAAATTAAAATAGAAAACTGATTATATCACAAATTCATCTGGAGGAATCATCAGTGAAACATTACCAAACATTACTATTCGATCTTGATGATACATTGCTTGATTTTGGACAAGCGGAAAATCAAGCGTTAGAAAAATTATTCATGGAGTTAGCAATACCGTTAACAAAAGATATGAGAGAAACTTATAAAATGTTCAACACTGGACTTTGGAGAGCTCATGAAGAAGGAAAAATTGGCCGAGAAGAATTGGTGAATACAAGGTTTGCAATCTTTTTTGAGCATTATGGCAAAAAGGTAGATGGAGCTGAGTATGAAAGAAAATACCGAAGTTACTTAAATGATGGTCATCAGTTAATTGAAGGTGCAATGGAATTAATCCAAACTCTTCGTGATAAGTTCGAGCTTTATATCGTAACAAACGGTGTAGTGGCTACTCAGGAAAAACGTCTTAAAGATTCAGGACTATCGCCGTATTTTCATCATGTTTTTGTTTCGGAAGAAGTTGGTTATCAAAAGCCTAAATTAGAGTTTTTTGATCATGTATTTCAAAAGTTAAGTCATGTTGACAAAGCAAAGACTTTAATCATCGGCGATTCATTAACATCAGATATACAAGGTGGCGTCAATGCGGGAATTGATACGTGTTGGTATAATCCGCACGCTAAAAAGAATAATATTGATGTTCAACCAACTTATGAGATTAGAAAATTGGAAGAACTAGGTAGGATCTTAAATACTTCATTAAATCATAAGTAGAAAATTAATTTGAAATAGCTGTCAGTGCCCGTAAAAAGTGGGACTCTTGGTGAAAGGAAACTGAGAGCGGCTCTCAGTGCCCGAACGAAGTGAAAATCTTGCTGAAAGGTAACAGAGAGCGACTCTCAGTGCCCGAACAAAGTGAAAATCGTGGTGAAAGGTAACAGAGAGCAGCTCTCAGTGCCCGAACAAAGTGGAAATCGTGGCGAAAGGATACAGAGAGCGACTTTCAGTGCCCGAACGAAGTAGAAATCTTGGCGAAAGGTAACAGAGAGAGGCTCTCAGTGCCTGAACGAAGTAGAATTTTTGGTGAAAGGTAACAGAGAGCAGCTCTCAGTGCCCGAACGAAGTGAAAATCTTGATGAAAGGTAACAGAGAGCGACTCTCAGTGCCCGAACGAAGTGAAAATCTTGCTGAAAGGTAACAGAGAGCGGCTCTCAGTGCCCGAACGAAGTGGAAATCGTGGTGAAAGGTAACAGAGAGCGGCTCTCAGTGCCCGAACAAAGTGAAAATCGTGGTGAAAGGAAACAGAGAGCGACTCTCAGTGCCCGAACAAAGTGAAAAACATGGCGAAAGGAAACAGAGAGCGACTCTCAGTGCCCAAACAAAGTGAAAATCGTGGTGAAAGGAAACAGAGAGCAGCTCTCAGTGCCCGAATGAAGTGAAAATCTTGATGACAGGGAACAGAGAGCGGCTCTCAGTGCCCGAACGAAGTGGAAATCGTGGTGAAAGGTAACAGAGAGCAGCTCTCAGTGCCCGAACAAAGTGGAAATCGTGGTGAAAGGTAACAGAGAGCTACTCTCAGTGCCAAAACGAAGTGAAAATCATGGCGAAGGGGAACAGAGAACTGTTATTTCCCAGCTTTTCTTCTCTCAGTGATCGTTTCTCCACCGATACCCCAATTATCTGTATCCACCTCATCAATGACTACAACAGTAGTTGCTGGATTTTTCCCTAAAACATCTACTAATAATTGTGTAGCTCCCGCGATAAGCTGCGCTTTCTTTTCAGGTGTGACATTTTCATTTGTAATTTTAATGTTTACGTATGGCATGAGTTAATAACCCCTTTCTTGTGATTACTTTTATTGTAAACCAATACATATTTTGGTACGCACTATTAGCTCACGCAAAATCACCCCAAAATAAAAAAAGCCACCTTCCCATTCCGTAATAAGGAATGGAAAGATAGCATCTACTTAAATTATTGTGCTTGTAAAAATTCAATAACATCTTCAGGAGATTTAGCATTAGCACTGTGTAAGTGAGCTAATTTTTCTCCGTTTTTATAGATTAATAAGCTTGGAATGCCCATTACTTGATATTTTTCAGCTAGTTCTGGGAAATCATCGCGATTGATTTCGTACCAAGCATATTGACTATATTCTTCAATAATAGGGTCAATAAACATATTCATGCGTGTGCAATCAGGGCACCATCCAGCATAAAATTTAACAATCATAGGTTGATCTGAATTAATTAGTTCATTAAATTGTTCGACAGAAGTAATCTCTTTCATTTTTCTTCACGCTCCTTACCTGTAGTGTACACGGATTCCATAATTGCATAAAGAAATTTGCCTAAGGAGAAATAGAGTATTAGCAATTAATTTCTATGAATCTATTTTAATTTTTTGAAAATTCCCAAGAAAAAGATTGATTAAACTGACAAAATATTCTACACTAAGAAGAGAAAAGATGTGTTTTTGAGCGGGCTTACATATGAAATCAAGAAACCGCTTAAGAAAGAGATCAGCGAACCTGAATCTTTCAAAACAACAGCTTTTATTTTTTACACAAAAAATGAATGAGTATTCATTCAAAGGGTGACGAAAGGGGATGTACTCGTGACTTACAAAATTCAAAAAGCAGCCGTTCTAGGCTCTGGGGTAATGGGTTCAGGTATTGCAGCACATTTAGCGAATATTGGAATTCCTACATTATTATTAGACATCGTTCCAAAAGAGTTATCAAAAGAAGAAGAAGCGAAGGGCTTAACTACAGATAGTCCTGCATTTCGAAATCGTTTTGCACTTTCTGCTATTCAAAAACTTCAAAAACAAAAACCAGCACCATTAACTTCTAAGAAAAGTCTTGATCTATTATCAGTTGGTAATTTAGATGATGACTTAGAAAAGTTAAAAGATGTGGACTGGATTATTGAAGTAGTTGTGGAAAATCTAGAAGTGAAAAAGAACTTATTTGAGCGAGTTGATGCAGTACGTAAAGAAGGTACAATCATTAGTTCAAATACTTCAGGAATTAGTGTAAACGCAATGGCTGAAGGCCGTTCAGAAGACTTCAAGAAACATTTCTTAGGAACACATTTCTTCAATCCACCAAGATATTTGAAATTACTTGAAGTAATTCCAACTGAATATACAAATCCAGAAGTTGTTCAATTTGTGAAAACATTTGCGGAAGATGTATTAGGTAAAGGTGTTGTAGTTGGTAAAGACACACCAAACTTTGTAGCGAACCGCATTGGTACTTATGGATTATTAATAACTTTACGCGAAATGATTGAGCGCGGATACACTGTTGGAGAAGTAGATTCTGTAACAGGTCCATTAATCGGTCGTCCAAAATCTGCAACATTTAGAACTTTAGATGTTGTTGGTTTAGATACATTCTTACACGTTGCCAAAACAGTTTACGATCAAACAACAGGTGAAGAACAGCAAGTATTCGATGTACCTGAAGTAATGAAGACAATGGTTGGCAATGGATGGTTAGGTGCAAAATCAGGTCAAGGATTCTTTGTGAAACAAGGTAAAGACATCCTTGAAATCGATATTAATACACTTGAATATGGGCCAGTGAAAAAACTGAAAACGCCTTCAATTGAAATGGCAAAGCAAGCAAAAGGTCTAGCGAACAAAGTGAAAACTTTAGTTTATGCAAAAGACCGTACTGGTGAATTATTATGGAACATCTTTGCTCCAACATTAATTTACTCTGCAGAACTTAACGGCGTAATTGCTGATAACATCGTAGAAATCGATAACGCATTAAAATGGGGCTTCGGTTGGACACAAGGGCCATTTGAAATGTGGGATGCAATTGGAGTAACACAATCTGTTGAACGAATGGAACAAGAAGGTCGCGAAGTACCAGCGTTCGTAAAAGAAATGCTATCAAAAGGTATTGAGTCATTCTATTCAGAAATCGATGGCGATGTAGCATTCTATAATGGTTCACAATATGAAAAAGTTCCTGTGAATGAAAAAGTAATAGACTTAAAACGCTATAAGAAAAAACACGGGGTAATCAAATCTAATTCTGGTGCTAGTTTAATAGATTTAGGTGATGGAATTGCACTTCTTGAATTCCATTCAAAATCAAACGCAATCGGTCTTGATATCGTTCAAATGATTAACTTCGCTATTGATGAAGTAGAAGCGAACTATAAAGGACTTGTCATTGGTAACCAAGGTAAAAACTTCTGCGTAGGTGCAAATCTAGGCATGATCTTAATGGAAGCACAGGATGATAACATTTTCGAATTAGATTTTGTTATTCGTTCCTTCCAAAAAGCAATGCGCCGTATCAAGTACAGTAAAAAGCCAGTAGTTGCAGCACCTTTCGGTATGACACTTGGTGGTGGTTCAGAAGTATGTTTACCAGCTACTCACATTCAAGCTTCAGCAGAAACGTATATGGGACTTGTTGAAGTAGGTGTAGGTTTAATCCCTGGTGGTGGAGGAAATCTAGCATTATATGAAAAATTCCTAAAAGGATTACCAAATGGTGTTGAGATTGACTACCAAGCAATTGCATCAAAAGTATTTGAAACGATTGCAATGGCAAAAGTTTCTACTTCAGGTGAAGAAGCAAGAGATAACAATTTCTTAAGCTTTGCAGATGGGATTTCAGTAAATCCGGATCATTTAATTTACGACGCAAAACAAGCTGCTTTATCTATCTATGAAGCTGGCTATGTTCCACCGGTTCCTAAGAAGGTGAAGGTAGTGGGTGCCCCAGGTTACGCTACATTATTACTTGGTGCTCAAGGAATGTACCAATCCGGTTATATTAGCGATCATGACTTAAAGATTGCGAAAAAACTAGCTTACGTAATTGCTGGAGGTCTAGTGCCATACGGAACTGAAGTAACAGAAGATTATCTTCTAAACTTAGAACGTGAAGCATTTTTACAGCTTGTTGCAGATCCTAAATCTCAAGCAAGAATGCAACACATGCTTATAAAAGGTAAACCATTACGCAACTAATACTCTATATAAATAAACAATCATTAATTTTTTAACAAAGATAAGGTGAAGGGGGATACAATCCTATGCGCGAAGCCGTGATCGTAGCAGGTGCACGAACACCTATTGGAAAAGCGAAAAAAGGGTCCCTTGCAGCGATGCGTCCAGATGATTTTGGTGCAATTGTTGTGAAGGAGACGTTGAATAGAGCGGGTTATGAAGGACCAATTGATGATTTAATCATTGGTTGTGCAATGCCTGAAGCAGAGCAAGGGATGAACGTTGCACGTAATATTGGTGCTTTAGCTGGTTTACCAGATACAACACCTGCAATTACTGTAAATCGTTTTTGCTCATCTGGTTTGCAATCAATCGCATATGCAGCAGAACGTATTATGTTAGGCCACTCTAAGGCAATTATTGCTGGTGGCGTTGAATCGATGAGTATGATTCCAATGACAGGCAATACAATTCGCTTAAACCCAAAATTAGCTGAAGAAGCACCTCAATACTATATGAGTATGGGGCATACAGCTGAAGAAGTAGCGAATCGTTATAACGTAAGTCGTGAAGATCAAGATGCATTTGCCGTACGTTCGCATGAATTAGCATTAAAAGCGATTCAAGAAGGCAAATTCAAAGATGAAATCGTACCGATCGAAGTCGTTCAACATTACGTGGATGGCAACAACAAATTACAAAAGAAAACTTTCATATTTGATACAGACGAAGGTGTACGTGCAGAAACTTCAATGGAAGGCTTAGCGAAATTAAGACCTGCATTCCATGTAAAAGGATCCGTAACTGCTGGTAACTCATCACAAACATCTGATGGTGCTGCTGCTGTATTAGTTATGGATCGTGAAGAAGCGGAAGCACAAGGTTTAAAACCAATTGCGAAGTTTTTAGGATTTGCAGTTGGCGGTGTTCCTCCAGAAGTGATGGGAATTGGTCCGATTGAAGCTGTACCGAAAGCTTTAAAAATTGCTGGTCTTACAAAAGACGATATCGATTTATGGGAGTTAAATGAAGCCTTCGCTTCTCAATCTGTTCAAGTTGTAAGGCATTTAGAACTTGATATGGAAAAAGTGAATGTTTATGGTGGAGCGATTGCTTTAGGCCATCCACTAGGTGCAACTGGTACCATCTTAACTTTAAAACTAATTCATGAATTGAAAAGACAAGGTAAGAAGTATGGTGTAGTAACAATGTGTATCGGCGGCGGGATGGGTGCTGCTGGTGTAATTGAAGTTTTGTAACTCGTTAGATCAGTCTCGGTGAATGCTCACGTTGCCTCCGAGTTATTCACCTAGCTTTTCTATATATTCTGCTCAAGAATAAGTAAATTGCGAAAAGTGCCAGGATTTCCTGGCACTCTAAATAAGGGGAGGAAATTTGTTATGGTTCAAACAACAAACATTATTAAAGGTGGAAGTTTCTTAATTGAAGATGTTGATGTAAATCGCGTATTTACTCCAGAAGATTTCACAGATGAACATAAAATGATTGCGAAAACAACAGAAGAGTTTGTTGCAAATGATGTTTTTCCTTTAGTAGAAAAATTAGAAAACCATGAATTTGAACACTCTTTAGAATTAATGGCGAAGGCAGCAGAACTTGGTTTATTAGCTGCTGATGTACCTGAAGAATATGAAGGTTTAGGTTTAGACAAAATTTCATCTGCTTTAATTGGTGAAAAAATGTCAGTTGCAGGTGGGTTCTCATTAACTCACGGTGCTCACGTAGGTATTGGTTCACTTCCTATCGTATTGTTCGGTAATGAAGAACAAAAGAAAAAATACTTACCAAAATTAGCTAGTGGCGAAATGATTGCAGCTTATGCTTTAACAGAGCCAGGCTCAGGATCTGATGCATTAGGTGCAAAAACAGTAGCAAAATTAAATGATGCTGGAACTCACTACATTTTAAATGGTGAAAAACAATGGATTACAAACGCAGGCTTTGCAAATGTATTTGTTGTATATGCAAAAATCGATGGCGATAAATTTACTGCATTTATCGTAGAACGTGAATACCCAGGCGTTTCTGTAGGTGCGGAAGAAAAGAAAATGGGTATTAAATCATCATCTACACGTACATTAATTTTAGAAGATGTTGCAGTACCTGTAGAAAATCTACTTGGAGAAGTTGGACGTGGGCATGTAATTGCGTTCAATATCTTAAATATTGGTCGTTATAAATTAGGAGTTGGTACTGTTGGTGGTTCTAAACGTGCTTTAGATCTAGCAATTCAATATACAAACCAACGCCAACAATTTAAAACAAAATTATCAAGCTTTAACTTAACAAAAGAAAAGCTTGCTACAATGGCCGCAACTTTATATGCGTCTGAATCATTAAACTATCGTACAGTTGGTTACTATGATGAAGTGATGAGCAGTTTAGGCACAGAAGGACAAAAAGATTCTAAAGCAGTCGCTTCAGCTGTATCTGAATATGCAATTGAGTGTTCAATCGCAAAAGTATTTGGTTCAGAAACATTAGATTACATTGCTGATGAAGCAGTTCAATTACACGGTGGTTATGGTTTCATGTCAGAATATGAAGTTGAACGTATTTATCGTGACTCTCGTATTAACCGTATCTTCGAAGGTACAAATGAAATTAACCGTTTAATCGTACCGGGAACTTTCATGAAGAAAGCATTAAAAGGTGAATTACCACTTTTGAAAGTAGCACAAGATCTACAAGAAGAATTATTAATGTTGATGCCAGAAGAAATTAGTGATGAGGCACTTGCACAAGAGAAATATCTTGTGAAAAATGCAAAGAAAATTGGTATATTAGCAGCTGGTATTGCTGCGCAAGCGTATGGTGCTAAATTAGAGCAAGAACAAGAAGTTCTAGTTAATATTGCAAATATTGCTAACCAACTTTATGCAATGGAATCTGTAGTAATTCGTACTGCAAAAGCAATCGAACGTGATGGTTTAGAAAAATCTAAACAAAAAATCCTTTATACAGAAATCTTCTGTCAAGAAGCATTTGCTGAAATTGAAAAAGAAGCAAAAGAAACAATTTTAGCTGCAGCTGATGGGGATAACGGACGTATCATGTTATCAGCTCTACGTAAATTAACTAGATTCAATCCATATAATCTAATTGCTAAAAAACGTGAAGCTTCAGAAAAACTAATCGAAGCTGAAAAATATATCGTATAATATAATGAAAAGTAGGTACCCTTTAATTTCTAGGGTACCTTTTCATTTGGTATACTGACATAAGTTTTGAGTTTTTCTATACACAGGAGGAAGATACATATGACCGTTCAATTAATACAATATCCAAAATGTTCAACATGTAAAAAGGCACAAAAATGGTTAGAGGAAAATGGCATAAATTATGAACTAATTCATATTGTGGAACAAACCCCATCAAAGGAACAGCTGGATACGTTGTGGAAAAATAGTGGATTTCCATTAAAAAAATTTTTTAACACATCAGGACAAAAATATAAAAGCTTAGAACTAAAAGACAAATTAGATTCAATGTCTGAATCTGATCAATTAGAATTATTAGCTTCAGATGGAATGTTAATCAAACGACCAATCGTAACGGATGGTAAGAAGGTGACAGTAGGATTTAAGGAATCTGAATTCGAACAAGTATGGAAATAACTAGTTTTACGACCTTGTTTTTGGGTTAGAAATATGGCAAACTTAAAGTGAATTTACTACATATCGTTGGAGGGGTTTTATGAGCACACCAAAAGATTTACGTTACTCAAAAGAACATGAGTGGGTAAAAGTAGAAGATGGTAAAGTACGTATTGGTATTACACATTTTGCACAATCCGAATTAGGTGACATTGTATTCGTTGAATTACCTCAAGTAGGAGACGAAGTATCACTTAACAATCCTTTTGGTAGTGTAGAATCTGTTAAAACAGTATCTGAACTATATGCACCTGTTACAGGTAAAGTAGTGGAAGTTAACTCTGAACTAGAAGATAGCCCTGAATTAGTAAATGAATCACCATATGAAAATGCTTGGATGATTGTGGTTGAAGTTCAAGACTTATCAGAAGTTGACCAACTATTAACTCCAGAAGAATATGATGAATTAATTGCAGAATAATTGCTAAAACGCCAGGGTGAATGAACTGGCGTTTTTTTAAAATACTAATATAATATATTACGATTTCCTTATGTCATCACCTGTTTTTCTATTTAGCTGTACTTACAATTCGTGAGGTGAACAATATGACTGTTGAAAAGTGTATTATTGTTGAAGGCAGGTCGGATATGTTAAAGTTAGCAACAATTATTTCTGAAGAAGTACAAATTGTATGCACAAATGGGACAATTAGTGAGGAAGCTTTGCTCGAACTAATTGAACCATTTGAAGAGTGCAAAATCTATACATTCTTTGATGCTGATAAAGCCGGTGAAAAGCTGAGAAATCTTACTAAAAGAATTTATTCTGAGGCTGTTCATTTGTTAATTCCAAAAGCGTATTTGGAAGTAGCAAATGCCCCTAGTAAAGTTCTAGCTCAAAGATTAAAGGAAGCACGATTTTCAGTGCATAAGCATTATTTAATAAAATGAATCAGTTTTTTAGGGTACTGTCCCGATTTTTAGTTATAGATTGGCGAAGGTGGCGCAAAATTCGTATATAGCGAATTTTTCGTCACTTTTTTGTTTTTTTGGTATGATCAATAAAAAGAAAACAGTATAGGATGAGTATTTTGGAAGAGTGGAATCGCAAACAATGGGAACAAATGAAGGAACAATCTGAAGCAACAGCTTTTTATCTCTATACACCGATGTGCGGTACTTGTGCTGTGGCATCCAAAATGATGGAAGTCATCGAAAATGTCATTCCCGATATACCGATAGGGAAAGCAAATATTAATTTTCTAGAAGATTTGGCAATGGAACTACAAATTGAAAGCGTACCTTGTTTACTTATTAGTCGTAATGGAGTATTGCAAGAGAAGATTTATGCCTTTCAATCTGTACAAAATATTTATGAAAAGTTAAAGAAATAGATTGACGATTGTTTTTATCCATGATAAAGTAACATTCAGAATAAAACTATTAATAAATTAATAAATGACTCTTATAAAGAGCGGCGGAGGGAAGTGCCCTGTGAAGCCCGGCAACCATCACGTAGTGAAAAGGTGCCAAGTCACTCAAAGTTTTTACTTTGAAAGATAAGAGAAGGTAAATGATTTTTAATTGTGTAAACAATCCCTTCTACTTATTGTGTAGAGGGGTTTTATTTATTTTCTAGTGAAATACTATAGATATTCATCCATACAATATGACGTGAAAAATCAATTTTTACTGGGAGTTATTATTGCTAAATATTAGTAATCTCATAGGATTAATGGAAAATTATGAATGATTTTTCAAAATTGATCACGGGAAACGATGCGTATAACGCTAAGTAAAGGAGTTCCTATCATGATTGAGTTAAAAAATATATCCAAATTATATAGTACGAAAAATGGTGAGATTACGGCTGTAAAAGATGTGAATCTTACCATACAACAAGGCGAAATCTTTGGGATTATCGGATACAGTGGTGCTGGTAAAAGTTCTTTGATTCGACTGTTAAATGGCTTAGAGAAACCAACTACAGGAGCAGTTGTTGTTAACGGACAAGAGATTTCGTCTATATCTGGAAATAAGCTCCGAGCTGCTCGCCAAAAAATCAGTATGATTTTCCAACATTTTAATCTTCTATGGTCAAGAACTGTTGAAGAAAACATTGCTTTTCCTTTAGAGATTGCTGGTGTGAAAAAGGAAGCCCGTGCGAAAAAGGTAAAAGAATTAATTGAATTAGTTGGATTATCTGGAAGAGAAAAATCTTATCCATCACAGTTATCTGGTGGACAAAAGCAACGTGTAGGGATTGCAAGAGCACTTGCCAATAATCCTGAAGTGTTACTTTGTGATGAAGCAACAAGTGCCCTTGACCCAGAAACAACAGATCAAATTCTAGATCTTTTACTTGATATCAATAAACGTCTCGGGTTAACGATTGTGTTAATTACTCACGAAATGCATGTGATCCGCAAAATATGTCATCGCGTTGCTGTAATGGAAGTTGGACAAATTGTAGAAGAAGGAGAAGTTCTTCAAGTTTTCCAAAATCCACAAGCACCAATAACGAAGAACTTTGTAATGCAAGTTTCCGGTAAAAAAGAAGCTACCCAATCCATTACTCAGATTTTACAAAACTTCCCTACAGGTAAGATTGTAAAGTTGACGTTCATTGGAACGAAATCAGAACAACCGATTATTTCACATTTAATCAAGGAATTTGATGTGGAAGTAAATATTGTTCACGGTAGCATTTCACATACTGCAAAAGGGCCATATGGTACTTTATTTGTTCAAATTGATGGCGTGGAATCAAGTGTTGAAAAGGCATTATCATTCCTTAAATCAATTGAAATTCAAACGGAGGTGATTGAGCATGATTAATCAATTGTTTCCGCATGTGGATTGGGAAAAAATGTGGGCAGCTACCTATGAAACACTCTACATGACATTAATCTCAACTGGAATAACATTTGTCTTAGGTTTAGCTATTGGGATTCTATTATTCTTAACAAGTCCACATCAGCTTTGGGCTAACAAAGTGGCGAACTTTCTTGTCGGAGCATTTGTCAATATATTTCGTGCCATTCCTTTTATCGTGTTGATTATCCTATTAATTCCTTTTACTAAGCTGTTAGTTGGAACAATACGTGGGACAAACGCAGCTTTACCAGCTTTAATTATTGGGGCAGCTCCATTTTATGCACGAATGGTCCTGATTGCACTTCGTGAAATTGATAAAGGTGTTATTGAAGCGGCAAAATCAATGGGAGCAAAAACATCCACAATTATTTGGAAGGTGTTACTTCCTGAGTCTCTTCCAGCTTTATTATCCGGTATTACTGTAACTGCAGTTGCACTTGTTGGATATACAGCAATGGCTGGTACGATTGGTGCTGGTGGGCTAGGAAACCTAGCATTCATTGACGGGTTCCAACGTAGCCGTGGTGACGTTACATTAATGGCGACAATTATTATTTTAGTCATCGTATTTGTACTTCAGTTTATTGGAGATTTAATTACTTCCAAAACAGATAAACGATAAGTTTGTAAGTTCGGTGTTCGTGGCAATGGCCATTCACATATAAAAACAAAACCAGATTGAAGGAGAAACATAAAATGAAAAAATTATTATCATTTTTACTTTTATCTTTAATGGTAATCGTATTAGCAGCTTGTGGTAAAGCTGAAGAAACTAAAACAGAAGATAATTCTGCTGACAAAGCATCAACTGAAGAAACTACAGAACCAACGAAATTAGTTGTAGGTGCTTCAAACGGTTTACACGATTTAATTTTAGAAAAAGCTCAACCAATCTTAGCTGAAGAAGGTATTGAATTAGAAATCAGACCTTACCAAGATTATGTAATGCCTAACCAAGATTTAGATTCTGGTGATTTAGATGCAAACTATTTCCAACACATTCCTTACTTAGAAGATGAAATTGCACAAAAAGGTTATGATTTTGTAAATGCTGGTGGTATCCACGTTGAGCCAATCGGTGTTTATTCAAAAGATTATAAATCATTAGATGAATTACCAGATGGAGCAACAATTATTATTTCAAACTCTGTAACTGACCAAGGTCGTATTTTATCTTTACTTGAAGTTGAAGGTTTAATTAAATTAAATCCAGACGTAGAAAAAACAGTTGCAACGGTTGATGATATCGTTGAAAATCCTAAAAATTTAGTAATCGATAACAGTGCTTCACCTGAAATGCTAGTAACATTTTATGAAGAAGGCGAAGGCGATGCAGTTGTAATCAACTCTAACTTCGCAATTGATGCAGGAATTAACCCAATTGAAGATTCAATTGCTATTGAAGGTTCAGAATCAAAATACGTTAACGTAATTGCAGTACGTTCTGAAGACAAAGATAACCCAGCTATTAAAAAATTAGTAGAAGTTCTTCACTCAAAAGAAATTCAAGATTTTATCGTTGAAGAATGGGGCGGAGCAGTAGTTCCTGTTTCTGAATAATAGTTAGCCAAAATAAAAAACTCTTGGATCCTTCCAAGAGTTTTTTTATTTACCTAAATTGTGTTAACCGAGAGAAAAAGTTATTAACAAAATTTAAAAATACTTGTTCCGACGGGGCCAATTCACGATTTACTGGATAAACAACCCCAACTGTGCGAGTAATTTGAGGGCTCTCAATTGGAACTTTTATAGTAAATCTTGGAATTGTATCATTTATTGAACTATCTGGTAAAAGGGTAATCCCTATACCAGCTGCTACAAGCCCCTTTAAAGCGTCTAAATCTTCCCCTTCAGATGTCACCTCAGGTACAAAGCCTGCAGATTTACATGCATCGTATGCGACTTTATGTAAAATATAACCTTCAGGGAATAAGACAAAATTCTCTTTTCTTAAATCAGTTAGGTTTAAGCTTTCTCTTTTAGATAATGGATGATTTGCAGGAAGTAAGGCGTGAATTCGTTCACTAAATAAAATCATTGTATCAATGACTTCATCTTTTTGTGGTACTGGGCCCAAAAATGCAAGATTTAACTCTCTGTTTTTTACAGCATCAATTAAATATCGATATGAACCTTGTCTCAAGTGAAACGAAACTTCGGGGTATTCTCTCTTAAAGGCTGAAATAACTGTTGGCAAAACGTAACTTGCTAAGCTTGTAGGGAAACCGATTTTTATCGATCCTTTTGCTGGATCGAGGTATTCTTCCACTTGTTTTGCAGCATGATCAATTGCCTTCAACGCGGTAATACAATGTTCTAAAAAAACTTTACCTATTGGTGTAAGTTTTACATTTCGACCAATTCGTTCAAAAAGCGGCGTTCCTAACTCATCTTCAAGGTTTGCGATTTGTCTACTTACTGCTGACTGGGCAACATGAAGATGTTCCGCAGCTTCTGAAATATGTTCACGTTCAGCCACTTCCACAAAGTATCTCAACTGGCGTAATTCCAATGTTTTCACCTCATTCATCTAAAAAGTAGATAGATTTCATGTAAAGTATATATTGTTAATATTAATTTAAAAACAATACAATGTAAATACGATAATTCAGAAGATTTGGGGGGAAAGATTATGACTTTTCATCAACTACCAGACGCACAAGGCTTGTATTCTCCTACATTTGAGCATGATGCTTGTGGGATTGGTTTTTATGCAAATATTAAAGGGAAAGCATCTCATGAAATTGTGATAAATGGTTTAGAAATGTTATGTCGTTTAGATCATCGTGCTGGCCGTGGCGGCGATGGTAAAACAGGTGATGGTGCCGGGCTTATGGTGCAAATTCCTGATGCATTTTATAAGTTAAATTGTCCAGAACTTAAGTTGCCAAGAAAAGGTGAGTATGGTGTTGGACAATTATTCTTTACGGATAATGAAGTGGAGAGACTATCCATTGAACATAAAATTAATGAATTGATTGAAGAAGAGGGTCAAAAATTAATAGGCTGGCGTACAGTTCCAACAAACAAAGAAGCATTAAGTGAAACAGCAAAAAGAACTGCACCAGTAGTACGACAAGTTTTTATCCAAGCAAACGATGTTGTCGATACGCTCGCTTTTGAAAGAAAGTTATATTTAATTCGCAAACAAGCAGAATTTTGGTCTGTTGAAAATAACTTCAAGTTTTATTGCCCAAGCATGTCTAGTCAAACAATGGTATTTAAAGGTCTATTGACTCCAGAGGAAGTAAGCGAATTTTATGTTGATTTACAAGATGAAAGCTTTATTTCTGCATTTGCCATCGTCCACTCTCGCTATTCTACAAATACTTTTCCTAGTTGGGAACGTGCTCATCCAAATCGTTATATTGTTCACAACGGTGAAATTAACACACTTCGTGGAAATGTAAACTGGATGAAAGCTCGTGAACAACGATTTGTTTCTGAAGCATTTGGTGAGGATTTACAAAAAGTATTGCCAATCATCGATCAAACAGGATCAGATTCTTCAATGTTAGATAACGCATTTGAATTTTTTGTATTAGCTGGTCGTACACCTGCTCATACTGCAATGATGTTAATTCCAGAACCATGGACGGAAAACCCTCACATCTCAAAAGAAAAGAAAGCATTCTATGAATTTCATGCTAATTTAATGGAACCGTGGGATGGACCAACTGCCATTTGCTTCACAGATGGTAAACAAATTGGTTCTATCTTAGATCGTAATGGTTTACGTCCTGCACGATACTATGTAACAAAAGATGATATGATCGTATTTTCGTCTGAAGTAGGTGTAGTAGATATTGATGAGGAGAACGTTTTATATAAGGAACGTTTAAGTCCGGGGCGAATGCTACTCATTGACTTAGAAAGAGGTAAAATTGTTTCTGATGAAGAGCTAAAAAGTGAAATGGCTAATTTAGAGCCTTATGATCAATGGCTTGATGAAAACAAGGTTACACTTCAAGTTTCAAAAGAAGAACAATTTGAGCTAGAGTCATTAACTACTAGACAAAAAATATTCGGTTATACTTTCGAGGATATTCATAAATATATTATTCCGATTGCTTCTAGCGGAAAAGATCCACTGGGCTCAATGGGAAATGATACACCGCTAGCAGTCTTATCCGATCGTCCACAATCTTTATTTAATTACTTTAAACAATTGTTTGCACAAGTTACAAATCCACCAATTGATTCAATTCGTGAACATATTGTAACTTCAACTATAACCTTATTGGGTGCAGAAGGGAACTTACTTCATCCAACTGAAGAAAATGCAAGACGTATCTATTTAGAAACACCAATCTTAACGAACAGTGAATACAACAAAGTTTTAGATCTTCAAGATACACATTTCCAAAGTGCCATCATCTCACTTGAGTTTTCTAAAGATTTGGAAAACGAGCTGGAAAGAGTTTTTGCTGAAGCAGATGCAGCAATCAATGCAGGTAAAACCATTCTTGTTTTATCCGATGAATTTGAGGATATTGGAACACCAACGATTCCTATCTTACTTGCTGTTAGTGCTTTACATCACTATTTAGTGCGAACTGGAAAACGCACACTTGTGAGTATTATTGCCAATAGTGGAGAATCACGTGAAGTACATCACTTTGCTAGTTTAATAGGATTTGGAGTCGATGCAATTAACCCATACTTAGCTTATGCGACGATTGCTGAAGCGATTGAAAAGGATCATTTAAACTTGGACTATCAAATTGCTGTAGAAAAATATCGTAAAGGTGTTGCAGAAGGTGTAGTCAAAGTAATGTCCAAGATGGGAATATCAACTGTTCAATCGTATCGTGGTGCACAAATATTTGAAGCAGTTGGAATTAGTGAAGCAGTGATTGCTCAATACTTCACAGGAACTGCATCCCAAATTGATGGGATTGGTCTTTATACAATTGGTGAAGAGGCAAAACAACGCTATGAAGATGCTTTAAACTCAAGTAACGATCTTGATTCAGGTAGTGATTTCCAATGGCGAGCAAATGGAGAACATCATGCGTTTAATCCAAAGACAATTCACACACTTCAATGGGCTACTCGCAAAAATGACATTGGGATTTACCGTATGTATGCTGAAATGGCCAATCAAGAACGTATTGGTTTCTTAAGAAATTTATTTGACTTTAAAAAGGGTTTAAAACCAATATCGCTAGATGAAGTTGAATCTGTTGATTCCATCGTGAAACGCTTTAAAACAGGAGCGATGTCCTTTGGTTCTATTTCAAAAGAGGCGCATGAAACACTTGCTATAGCAATGAACCGATTAGGTGGACGTTCAAATTCAGGTGAGGGTGGAGAAAATCCTGCCCGTTATGAAATTGATTCAATTGGTGACAATCGCAACAGTGCGATTAAGCAAATTGCTTCCGGTCGATTTGGCGTTAAATCTCACTATCTAGTTAATGCAAAGGAACTTCAAATTAAGATGGCACAAGGTGCAAAACCAGGCGAAGGTGGTCAACTACCTGGTAACAAAGTTTATCCTTGGGTAGCTGAGGTACGCGGTTCAACTCCTGGCGTAGGATTAATTTCACCACCACCACACCATGATATTTATTCGATTGAAGATTTAGCAGAGTTAATTTACGATTTGAAAAATGCCAATCGTGCTGCTCGAATTTCTGTAAAACTGGTAGCTAAAGCAGGTGTAGGAACAATTGCAGCGGGTGTAGCGAAGGGTGGAGCAGATGTAATTGTAATATCTGGCTATGACGGAGGTACTGGGGCATCTCCAAAAACTTCTATTAAGCATACAGGATTACCTTGGGAACTAGGTTTAGCTGAGGCACATCAAACGCTTATGTTAAATGGTTTAAGAGATCGCGTAACTTTGGAGACTGACGGTAAATTAATGACAGGTAAAGATGTTGTGATGGCTGCATTACTCGGTGCTGAGGAATATGGATTTGCTACAGCTCCGCTAATCGTATTAGGCTGTGTAATGATGCGAGCATGTCATTTAGATACTTGCCCAGTAGGGGTTGCAACACAAAATCCTGAACTACGTGCGAAATTTATGGGTAAACCAGAACACGTTGTGAATTATATGCGTTTTGTAGCTGAAGAAATGCGTGAATATATGGCGAAACTTGGGTTCCGTTCAATAGAAGAAATGGTTGGCCGTACAGATGTATTAGAAGTTAGTAACCGAGCAAAACAGCATTGGAAAGCAGGTCAATTAAATCTATCAAATCTGTTACATCAAGTTCAAGGTACTCGTACAAAGCAAAACAATCAGGATCTACGAATCGAAGAAACATTCGATCTACGCGAACTACTTCCTAAAGTAGAAAAGAGTATTAAAGAGAAGGAAAAAGTTGAGCTAGAGTATTCGATAAAAAATACAGATCGTGTAGTCGGAACCATTATCGGAAGTGAAATTTCAAAGAAATATGGGGAAAATGGCTTAAAAGAAGATACGATTACATTAAAATTTAACGGTCACGCCGGTCAAAGCTTCGGCGCGTTCGCTCCTCGCGGTATGACACTTTCATGTGTTGGCGATGTAAACGACTACTTTGGTAAAGGATTATCTGGCGGTAAACTAGTTGCCATTGCACCTATTAAAGGTAAGCAAGAGCAAAACGTTATTGCGGGTAATGTATGTTTATATGGTGCAACAAGTGGTACTGCCTTTATTAATGGACGTGCAGGAGAACGATTTGCAGTACGTAATAGTGGAGCAAATGTAGTTGTTGAAGGAATTGGTGACCACGGATGTGAATATATGACGGGAGGTCATGTCGTTATTTTAGGAGACGTTGGCAAGAACTTTGCTGCTGGTATGAGCGGCGGAATTGCATACGTACTACCTACAGATGTAAAGGCGTTTACTAAAAATTGTAATATGGAAATGATTCAATTAGAAAATCTTGAAGATAAAGAAGAAATAAATTTTGTTCGCAATATGATTATTCAACACTTAGAAAGAACGGATAGCACAATTGCGTTGGATATATTAGCTAAGTGGAATGAATTTGTTCCGAAATTTATTAAAGTTGTGCCTACAGACTTTAAAGAAATGATAGATAAAATCAATCATCACAAATCTGAAGGCTTAAATGAAGAATCTGCAACGATGCAAGCTTTTGTAGAAACAACTGGTGCCAAAGAGTTAGCTATTTCCAAATAAGAGGAGGGTTCTAGAATGGGTAAGCCTACAGGATTTATGGAGTATAAGAGGGAGAAAATGAAAGAACAGCCTCCCCTAGAGCGTATCAATAATTGGAGTGAATATGCTACAAGGCTGTCAGATGACAAATTACAAACACAGGGTGCTCGTTGTATGGATTGTGGTACACCTTTCTGTCATATGGGAATAGAAATCCGTGGTACTGCTGCGGGTTGCCCAATCCAAAACGTAATTCCTGAATGGAATGACCTAGTTTATAAAGGGCAATGGAAAGAAGCGTTACAACGACTTCATATGACAAATAACTTTCCTGAATTTACTGGTCGAGTTTGCCCAGCTCCATGTGAAGCTTCGTGTACTTTAGCAATTAACGAACCAGCTGTGGCAATTAAATCAATCGAACGGTCAATTATCGATAAAGGTTTTGAAAATAATTGGATTACACCACGTATTCCAGAAAACCGCACTGGTAAAAAAGTGGCGATAGTTGGATCAGGTCCAGCTGGGTTAGCAGCTGCTGACCAATTAAATCAACTAGGACATTCAGTAACTGTTTATGAGCGTGCTGATAGACTAGGTGGGCTACTCATGTATGGAATACCGAACATGAAACTCGAAAAAGATGTAGTCGAACGTCGTATAAATCTTCTACGCCAAGAAGGAATCGACTTTGTAGTAAACGCTGAAATTGGTAAAGATATTTCAGCTGAAGAATTAAAATCACAATTTGATGCAGTTATTTTATGTACTGGAGCGCAAAAACAACGCGAACTTCGTATTGAAGGAAGTGGCTCTGAAGGTGTTCACCAAGCGATGGATTATTTAACGGGTGTTACGAAGAGTTTACTTGATTCCAATTTCAAGGATGGCCTTGCAATTAACGTACAAGATAAAGATGTAATCGTTATAGGTGGTGGGGATACTGGAGCAGACTGTGTTGCAACAGCAATTCGCCAAAAAGCACGTTCTGTTTACCAATTTGGTAAACATCCACAACTGCCTAGCACAAGAATGGCAGATACACCATGGCCGCAGGATCCTAATATTTACAAATTAGATTATGCATATGAAGAAGTAGAAGCAGTACAAGGTGCAGATCCTAGAGAATATCTTATTCAAACGAAAAAAATCGTTGCGGATAAAAATGGTCATGTAAAAGAGCTTCATACAATTCAGATGGAAAAAGTATTAGGGGAAGACGGATTTTATTACTTTAACGAATTGCCTGGAACAGAAAAAGTTTGGCCAGCACAATATGTGTTTGTAGCGATCGGTTTTGAAGGGGTAGAAAAAACGCTCCCAGAACAATTGGGTGTAACAGTTACCAATAATCGTATTAAAGCTTCATTAACTGAGTTTAAGACGAATGTTCCTGGTGTATATGCTGCGGGTGATGCTAGACGCGGTCAAAGTTTGGTAGTTTGGGCTATTAAAGAAGGTAGAGCAGTTGCAGCCAACGTTCATGATTTTTTAGGAGCTAAAGTCAATAGTTAAAGTTCTAATATATAAATGTAGAAAAGCGATTTTCGAAATCTAATTCGAAGTCGTTTTTTTATTTTA
>DATMFE010000104.1:0-3229 GCA_035556295.1 Ureibacillus sp. | reverse complement strand
GTTGAAATTGAACCGTATGCTTCAAAAGGTGCAAAAATAATGATTGAAAATGAATGGATGGAACAACCACCTTTAGCAAGTGACAGGGATAAATTAGCTAATCAATAATAATAAAAAGGAAGTCTTTTATTGTCATACATTGTTTTCAATATCCATATTCAATGAAAAATAATTCTTACAATAACTCCCAAGACTATTGTCTTGCCTTATAAGTCCTTACAAAAAAATTAGTCATCCCATAAGCAATCATTGAAATGGCAATATCGATAAAAAATATATGAACGATGTTAAATCCCTTAAAAATGGAAACGAGACCTAGCGACATCTCAATAGGTACAAAACAAAAAGCAAATATAGCACTTAGTACAGTAGTCCATATAATGAAAGGTTTGTTTTGATTTATGCAATATTGATAAACAAGCATAAAGGCGACAGGAATAAGGGAAGCTGTTATTCCTAAAGCTTGTGGTAAGAATGGTATTAAGAAGTATTTATGGTCTATATAACCTAGTCTTATGAGTGAGAGATCTGTATAAGTCCATAGCATATGTACTGTAAACCCAAAGAAAAGAATTTCAAATGTTCTATTTCGGTTAAGCTTGACGAGAAGCACTATAAGTGGAATAAGTAAGCAGAGTAAAATGACCCAAAACTGCCAGTTTCCCCAGTCAGAATGCTCACGCCAATAAGAATGCATTAAAGATGAAACCTTCTCACTTGCCTTGTTGATTTCTTTCCAATATTGTTTAACCGACATGCTAACACTCTCCTCTATACGTCGAAAAACCAACTCTATCCAAGTTATAGACATAACAATTTTCCTCAGGTTACTTGCCTGTTATTAAATTTGCCATGCACCTATTTTTTATACTAAAAGAGGTAAAAGCCATGGAAAATAATTTATAAAAAATTCGGGTTAAATAGCGTGGTGATTGGGGTGTGAATATGCAAACTTTAATAAAAAGAATATTGATAGTCCTTATAGGTTTATTTACAGCATTTACGGGTACAATGGGGGTGATTTTTGCGTAAGGTGTTGCTGAGGGAGGATTCTAAGTGAATTAACTTTAGCTTAACGTATGGTAGGTTAACTAAATGCAACATAGCGTCATTCTATATAGGGAGTGGTTAAGGATTTCATCGTTTAAAAAAGCATCGATTCCTCTTAAAAAATTTTTCTGTATTTTTTCAAGAACTTTTTAGGCATTAAAAAACAGCGAACTGAAAGATATGTCCACTGATTTTACATAGAAGATACATTTGTACTGAATATCACTTATCCTGTTCCTTTCTTTTTTAAATATGAAAAGACCCTCGTTATAAACGTTGCAAGAAATAAGATCAGTAAATAATTTAAAAAAAGATAAAAGTAATTCATACCTTTATTAAGTTGCATAAAATCCAATAGGACTAACAAGGGCTTGAAAACAAAAGCGAAAAAGGCACTCAAAAGAACACCATACAGTAATACATTTTTTTGACGATTCAGACACCATTGGTATAACAGCATGAAAGAAACTGGGATTAGTGATGCATCTAACGCAAAATTAACAGGTAAGACGGGTATTGCCTGAAAAGGGTAAACAACATGTGAAGTCCTCATGGCTATAGCGTCAGAATATGTAAACCAAGTATGAATATTAAAACCAAAGAAACCTATATGAAATACTTTTCTTTTATCGATGCAAAAATAAATAATGATAAGTGGAATTATTAACATTAGTACGATTCCCCAAAAATGCCATGTTTGCATGTTGGAAAATTCCTTCCAGTACTCTAGCCACATTTTAACAAGTCTGTCTTGTTGACTGATTATTTCATTTAGTTGTTTTCCTTGTTCACTGGTCATAATAAGTCCCACCTTAATACAATTGACTTTTCCGTATCATTCCCAAATTAGAACCTTTTATTAAAGTTGACTGATTTAATCCTTTCATAATTAAATTAACCCCTCTGACTGGTTCTGGTGTAAAAATTTCAAGACACTTGCAAGTAATCTCTAAATCTTGGACATACTGATACTAGTACTCTAAAAAAGGGGCATGATCAGTACGGAAAATCAACATTTATTCAAATGGAAACATTATCAGCCTGACATTATTTTGCTAACTGTAAGATGGTATCTACGGTACGACCTCAGTTTTCGTGATTTGGTGGAAATGATGGAGGAGCGAGATTTGTCAATCGCTCATACAACGATTATGCGTTGGGTTCATCAATACGGACCTGAATTAGATGAAAGAGTACGGCCTCCCTTTAAGCATTATTTTAATGTTCAGCAAAGAATATTTAGAGCAAAGAATTTTTGCTTTAACTGTACTCTACATGAAATCAAAGATGATGAAAGATATGCCCTATCCACTATATTGACAAAATATTAATCTACTACTAAAATGAAAAATATTCAGAAATAATATTTTTAAATAATAAGTAAGCTATGATTGCTATGGATCACACTATAGCAGGAGCAGCTTCTGGAGAGACCGTGGGAATTCCACGGCGCCGAAGGGTTCACAATCTCAGGCAAAAGGACAGAAGAGTATTGAATATGTATTTGTTGTGCTGAGCGTTTTAGCATAACAAGTACTTATTTATTATTCTTATACCTTAGAGATTGGCGGACATCCAATCTCTTTTTTTATTGCTTTCGTTTCACATGTAAGTTTTTATTAAGGAGGCGCCATTATGGCACAACATGAATTAAAGAGGGGTTTATCAAATCGGCATGTTCAACTTATCGCGATTGGAGGCACTATTGGTACTGGGTTATTCTTAGGATCCGGCAAAGCGATACAACTAGCAGGTCCGTCCATCATCTTTGCCTATTTAATCGTAGGTCTTGCTATTTTCTTTGTGATGAGGGCGCTAGGAGAACTTTTGCTGTCTAAAGCAGGTTATCAATCGTTTACAGACATTGCCGAAGACTATCTTGGACCTCGGGCAGCGTTTGTAACCGGATGGACATACTGGTTTTGTTGGATTATGACAGCTATGGCTGATGTGATTGCTGTTGGGGTATATGTACAATATTGGTTTGATATCCCACAATGGATACCCGCCATTATCTGCTTGATTATTTTATTAGGATTCAATCTATTAACCGTAAAGCTTTTTGGAGAATTGGAGTTTTGGTTTGCATTAATAAAGGTCATCACGATTCTCGCATTAATAGGCATTGGGGTTATTTTGCTGGTGATGGGATTCAAGACAGATGCAGGAACGGTTACGA
>DATMFE010000103.1:0-1703 GCA_035556295.1 Ureibacillus sp. | reverse complement strand
AGCTGCTTCTCTTAATTCTAAATAGCCAGCATTATGTGTATACACGGTATAATTTTCGTCAATTGCTTGTTTAGCTGCCTCTTTTATATGAAGTGGTGTCGGGAAATCTGGTTGTCCGATTGTTAACGAAATAGTCCCTTCAATATCGGCTACCATATTATAGAATTTGCGTATTCCCGATATTTCCACTGATTTGACAAGAGGATTAAGTATATGATCCATCTGATTTTATTCCTCCTTTGAATATGCATATATTTTATCATTTCATGACGGAATAAAGAAAATAAATCGTCATTATTTTTAATTGTTTTTCTATTAGCAAGATGGAAGAGTATAATAAGGGTTAATTGTTAAATTATTCAAAAGGATTGGTTATGTGATACACATTTGTGCAATAACAAAGAATCATGAGTTTGTTTCTAATTTATCTTTAGAAGATGTTCATGAACAATATATAGACTGGTATTGGATTGATTTTTTTCAACCAAATGAAGAGGAACAAGAGAAGTTGGCTCATTTTTTTCAATTTCATCCATTGGCCATTGAAGATTGTTTAGATGACCTAATTCAACGTCCTAAAATTGACTATTATGAAACGTATCAATTTATTATCCTGCATGTGCTAAAAAAAGCAGATTTGCGGCCGGTTGAATTAGATTTGTTTGTTGGAAATCGATGGCTTGTTACATTTCATAATGAAGAATTGGAGGAGCTAACAGTTGTATGGGAGCGGTTAAAAAAAGATATCTCCATGAAAAAAGGTCCGTTTTTTCTCATGCATGGGTTAATTGATTATATTGTCGATGAATATTATCCGACGGTGTACAGCATAGAAAATCAATTAAATCAGATTGAGGATAATACAGAAAATGAGACGATTGCAGAGTTAATTGATCAGCTATTCGATCTACGGTCTGACTTGTCAAAGTTACGGCGTACAATTATGCCGATGCGTGATTTATTGTATCGAATGACTTCCTCGGATCGGATTAGTTATTTACAAGAACAGCATTCTTATTTTAATGATGTATATGATCATTTATTGAAGTTAGCGGAAATGTTAGAAGCGTATCGTGATTTTTCTTCAGATATCCGTGATAATTATTTATCCATTAACTCGAATAATATGAATAAAACGATGATGACATTAACGGTTATTACAACGATTTTTATGCCTCTTACTTTTATTGCTGGCGTATATGGTATGAACTTTTCTTTTATGCCGGAGCTGAATTGGCGCTATGGTTATTTTGTTGTACTAGCTATCATGGCAGGAATCGGGCTGCTTATGTTCTGGTATTTTGTGAAAAAAGGCTGGCTGAATAATAGCAAGCAAAAAAGAAAAAGAGCGCGAAAATCAAAAGTGTTGTAAACCTGAGAAACTCTCCTTTAAACTGTATATACATTTGGGGCTATGGTGCCAGACTTTCGGTTTAATATGCTGGAGGAAAGGCGCACTAGCCTAAAACCACCCCTTTCTCTTAAACCAAAAGTACATGGATACTCCAATGACTCCCATTAATCCAAGAGAAAAGAAATAACCATATTTCCATGTTAATTCGGGCATATATTCAAAATTCATCCCGAAAATCCCTGCAATCAGTGTTAAAGGGGCAAATATAGAAGTGATAATGGTAAGAACTTTCATCACATTATTTGTTTGGTGAGAGTTTAATGAGAGATAACTATCTCTTATGTCTGCA
>DATMFE010000102.1:0-22051 GCA_035556295.1 Ureibacillus sp. | reverse complement strand
GGCATGTGGAACTTAGCGCGATTTGCAGAAGCACTTCTGCCACTTATTGACCAAGATGAAGAAAAGGCAGTAGAGATTGCACAAAATATTTTAGAGGAATTTCCTAAACGATATGAAGCAAATTGGTTAGCGGGTATGCGTTCAAAATTAGGATTGTTTAATGAAGAGGAAGAAGATCGAGTATTAATTAATGAACTACTTGAACTCATGTACCAACAGAAAGCAGATTATACTAACACATTCCGTGCTCTTACTATTAGGAAGTTTGAGGGAATGGACATTTTTAATACAAATGCATTCAAAGAATGGAAGGAAAAATGGCAAGCGAGACTAGAGCGCCAAGAACAATCTAGTGACGAGGCGAATGAGTTAATGAAAGTGAGTAACCCAGCTGTCATTCCACGTAATCATCGTGTAGAAGAAGCGTTAAAAGCTGCAGAAGAGAATGGTGATTTAAGTGTCACAGAGAAATTAGTAAATGTTTTAGCTGATCCTTATAATTACGACACAACTCATGAAGAATATTGTTCACTACCAGAACCATCTAACATTCCTTATAGAACATTTTGTGGGACATAAAACATACGTAGATTTAAATTGGCTAAGTTCTTTTTTCGAAAAGAGCTTGGCCATTTTATTTGAATAAGGACCTTTTTAGGAAATGGGCATATGCTAATTTGAATGTTTTAACTTCATTCTCATCTTGAGTGAAATTAAGCCAAGGGGAACATGATTGAAAGGAATGAGTTCACTGAACAATAATTATCAACGTTTTAATGGGAGCCCTAACCAATATACCCCAATGTACAATGAAGATGGTCTTCTTCTAACACTTTTAAATGCGATGAAAGGTGAAGCTTCGGCTGTGGACTTCTATAGTAGATTAGCAGAACTAGCTCCAAACTCGAAAGACCAAAATGATATTCTAAAAATAGCAGAAGATGAAAGAATGCATTTACAAAGCTTTGTAAATTTATATTATTCATTAACAAATAGACATCCTCAATACGAAGTTGAAAGAGTTGCCTTCAATACATTTGAAGAAGGATTAAATGAAGCATTTGAAGACGAATTAAAAGATTATGAAACGTATCGTAATCAATATTTAAAATCAAAAAATCAAACGATTCGTGATATCTTCTTGCGAGCTTTTACTGATGAAATGAAACATGCAACTAGATTTAGTGCTATTAGATCAGCATGGATGAATGAATCGAAAAATAGGGCTACGTCAAATAGTATGAACAACACTCATACTTCAACGGCTCTTAGCAACGATGATATTTCGAAAAAGAATGATGTTGCAAGTGTACTGAAAAACAATAATTCTCCAAATAACTTGAGAAATACTGACATACCTCCACTAACAACTGAAATTAAAGATTACGGTCCTGAACAGTTTGTAGTCGATATAAATGAAATAACTAAGCGAAATAATACCTTCCGTACTGCACTTTGGACAGGAGAACATCTACAGCTCACATTAATGAGCATTGAAGTAGGTGGAGAAATTGGTGTTGAGATGCATCCGGATACCGATCAATTTTTACGGGTTGAAGAGGGGCAAGGCATAGTTCGAATGGGTAGGAACGAAAGACAATTTGATTTTGAAGAAGATGTGTATGACGACTATGCTATTTTAGTACCAGCTGGTAAATGGCATAATATCATTAATACTGGTGACAAACCGCTGAAAATTTACTCCATCTATGCTCCACCTCACCATCCACATGGCACTGTTCATAAAACAAAAGAAGATGCAATGTCTGCGCATGAACAAGAAGAATAAAAGTTGATTTTGAGCATTTCTTAAAACGAGAAATGCTCATTTTCTGTTAGTACAGAAAGTTTAATATGGATTTTGAGCTGAAAATGAGTATTATTCATAAAACATATTAATTCAATCATGTTTTATAGTAAGATAGTTGTGTTAAGTAAAAAGTAAAATGAATATTGTAATTGTTTCGTACTATTAATTATAGTGGTGTAGCAATAATTTGGGGGAATACAGATGAAAGCGCGGAAACGTAATAAAAAATCTTCGGTAAAGGTTCGCCTAATAATTACCTTTATCTTGATTTTATTCATTCCGAGTATAGCAATTGGTTCAATCTCATACATAAACGCAAGTAAAGTATTGCAAGAAGAACTGAGTAATGGTGCAGTGCGCGATGTTGAACAACTAGATAATCTCATCACTAGAGAGATCTATCCAATCATTGATCAAGCGAAGTATTTCAGTACGATCATTTCACGTAACTGGAGCGAAAAGGAGATTTTAAAGGAATTAAACAAATACAATAGTATAGAAGGGAGTATTGAGTCGGTTTCTGTTGCACAAACAGGTCGAGATTTATTACGAAACCCTTCTTTTAACTTTGGAGATGACTACGATCCATATACTAGTCCATGGTATACAAAAGCAATGGAAAATCCAGAGAATCCAGTAATTATTGATCCTTATTTATCGCCGTCCAATGGAACTATGATGATGTCTGTTTCATCAGCTTTAAAAGATGGGTCAGGGGTAATTAGTATTGACTTAAATGTTGAGACTATCTTGGGCTTAACAAACTCTGTTAAAGTTGGAGAAAATGGTTACGCATCTTTAATGGATGGCAACCAAACTTACTTGGCAGACCCTAACATAGAAAATGGGGTGGATGCAGGTGATCAGTACAAGGACAAGATGTCAGGTAAGGAAAGTGGTAATTTTGTTATAAATGAAAATGGTGTTGAGAAACATATTTTCTTTAGACAGAACAAATTAACTGGTTGGTATATTGTTGGTACATTGATTGTAGATGACATTTCATCAGCAACGAACGGAATATTACTAGTCACACTATTTATACTTTTAGGTTCAATCATTCTTGGATTTATTATTGGCTATCCGATCATTCGTTCTATTTTAAGACCATTAAGATTATTAGGTGTGTCTGCTGAAAAAATTGGCGAAGGGGATTTACGCGAAAAGATAGACATTAAAGGTCAGGATGAATTTAGAAAGCTAGCAACTATCTTTAATAAGATGGTAGATTCTTTGCAATCTGTAATAAGACAAGTAAGTGAACAGTCAAATTCATTAGCTGCTTCTTCTGAAGAATTGACTGCAAGTACTACAGAAAATCAAAGAGCAACAAATCAAATTGTCGAATCGATTCAACAGTTTGCTAGTGGCGCTGAAAAGCAATCAGAAGCCGTAGATAGAAGCTCTAATGCAACCTATAGTATGCAAAATAACATTCAGTTAATTGCAGAAAAAGCAGTTAATGCAAGTAGTAAAGCAAAACAGGCATTAGAAGAAGTGAATTTAGGTGATGAAACGATTCAACGTGCAGTTGAACAAATGCAATCCATTAACTCAACAGTACAGTCAATTGAAGGTGCGGTTACAGATCTTGGAAGACGTTCATCTGAAATTGGATCGATTGTTGAGACAATCAAACAAATCGCAGACCAAACAAATTTACTATCATTAAATGCTGCAATTGAAGCAGCAAGAGCCGGTGAAGCTGGAAAAGGATTTGCAGTTGTGGCGGATGAGGTTCGTAAACTTGCTGAACAATCCGCAAAAGCAACTACTCAAATAGCAGCTATCATTGGACATATTCAATCAGAAACAGAACAAGCGGTAAATACGATGGCAATTGGAACAAAAGAAGTGGCAAAAGGGATTACTGTCATGAATGAAGCCGGTCAAAAGTTTACTAGCATACGGGATAATGTTTTAGAAGTTTCAAATGAGGTAGAAGAGGTTTCTACTGCTGCGGGTGAAATGGAGCTACACTCTAATTTGGTTGCAAAATCAACGGATGCAGTAAAGCAATTAACTGAAACAAATTTAGCAAGTGTTCAAAATATCTCTGCATCAACAGAGGAACAATTAGCCTCCATGGAGGAAATTGCTGCTTCTGCGGATGAGCTTTCCATCATGGCGGAAAAATTAAAACAAACAATTCAGCAATTCAAATATTAAACTTTATTTGGGAGGGTGGTCAGAGATGGCCACTCTTTTTTATATGAATTTCATAGAATACAAGTATTCTATGATAGTGATTCAATTTTCTATATCTAAAGTTCTATTATAGAATTTTAGATTTACTCGTTTGCTAGTATATGGTACACTAACCAATGTAATAAAACCATATATTGTATTCGTTTTATATAGGTACTACTATATGTAGTTTAAAAGGGAAGTTCGGTGGAAAACCGACGCTGTCCCCGCAACTGTAATGCTGACAAAGATTCAGATCCACTGTGCAAGTTTGCATGGGAAGGGATTCGGAGGATGAAGCAAAGCCAGGAGACCTGCCTAATAAAACCGATCAATCATTTCTTCGGGGATTGAGGAATGGAGACGTAAGATTCGTGTATCCATTTTTTAATCGCGAAACGTTTCCAAGCTATCTCTTTTTCCGAAGAGGTAGCTTTTTTATTTGGATCTTTTGAGGTTGAAACTAAGCCCTAAATATCTTTCATAAAGGATGAAGGACATCTGAAGCCGAAAATCAGCTCAACTTGTCTTTCATCAAGGTGATGAAGGACATCTGAAGTCGAAAATCAACGCGACTTGTCTTTCATCAAGGTGATGAAGGACATCCGAAGTCGAAAATCAACCCTGACTTGTCTTTCATAAGGGTGATGAAGGACATCTGAAGCCGAAAATCAACGCGACTTGTCTTTCATCAAGGTGATGAAGGACATCTGAAGCGGAAAATCAACCCTGACTTGTCTTTCATCAAGGTGATGAAGGACATCTGAAGCCGAAAATCAACCCGACATGTCTTTCATAAGGGTGATGAAGGACAACTGAGGCCGAAAAACAGCACGAGTTGTCTTTCATAAAGGTGATGAAGACCATTTACGATCGAAATTCCCGTCAAAATGTCCTTCATAAGAATGATGAAGACCAATCAATTTCGAACAAAAGCACCAGCAAAGTGGCCTTCATAAAGGCAATGAAGACCCAAATATGACCGACCGAATACCCCATTCATGAAGTTAATATCAAATTTAACACTTTAAATCTGTTTTTCAGGTAGAACAATTTATTCTATTTATTTAATTACATAGAAAGTGGGAATAGAAAATGAAACTTTACACAAAAACAATCTGCCCGAAATGTATGTGGATAAAAGCAGAAATACAAAATGCCGGACTTACAGTAGAGGTAATGAATATTGATCACAACGAAGAAGCAAAACAAAAGATTGTAGGTGAAGGATTTCTCTCCGTTCCAGTCCTTGAAGTTGACGGGGTTTTCCTTGGAGATGTAAAGGAGATTATTTCAAAAATTGAATTGGTTACACAATGATTGTCTATGCAAGTCGAACTGGCAATGTGAAATATATTGTATCCAAATTACAAGTTGAATCCATCGAAATTACTCCGAATTTAAATTTGGATAAGCCCTACCTTTTATTAACCTATACAGACCGATTAGGAGAAGTACCAACAATAGTCGCAAAATTTCTCGAATCTAATTATCAACTCTGTAGAGGTGTTGTCGTAAGTGGAAATAGTAACTTCGGACATGGAATGTATGGGGCGGCTGGAGACAAAATTGCAAAAGCCTACCATATTCCACTTGTACGAAAAATTGAACTACGAGGATATCACTCGGACTACGAAGCCATTCAACAGTACTACGAAACGAGGGTGAAGAATGAAAACTTACTTGAAGCTAAATAATGAAGTGTTAAATCGTTATAGTTCAACTGCACAATTAGAGTTAGAGAAAGACCGTGAAGCAACACGTCGCTATTTTTTAGAACATGTTAATGTTCGGTTACGCTACTTTATTGATATTGAAGAAAAATTAAACTATCTAGTAGATGAAGGTTACTATGAAAAGGAATTTCTAGAGCTTTATGATATGGACTTTATTAAACAAATGTACAAAAAAGCCTATGATTACAATTTCCGTTTTCCTTCCTTTATGAGCGCTAGCAAATTCTACGATAGCTATGCAATGAAGAGTCGTGACGGACAAGAGATTCTGGAAAAATATGAAGATCGTATTGTGATTACTTCATTGTACTTAGCGCATGGGAATCAAGAACTTGCGAAGCGTGCCGTAGAAGCTATGATGGAAGCATATCAACCGGCAACGCCGACTGCATTAAATAGTGGTAAGAAAGCGCGCGGTGAATTAGTAAGTTGTTTCAAGCTAATGATGGATGACTCGATGAATAGTATTGCTGAAAATATTGGGTATTGCCTCGAATTATCACGATTAGGTGGGGGAGTTGGAGTGAACTTAACTGACCTCAGACCATTAGGAGATCCAATTAAAGGAATACAAAATCGTGCAAGCGGTGTGCTTCCGGTCGCTAAGCTACTTGAGAATTCATTCTCCTATTCGAATCAACTTGGTCAGCGAAACGGTAGTGGAGTCGCTTATTTAAATATTTTCCACCCAGATATCGAAAACTTCATTTCAAGTAAAAAACCAAACGCTGACGATAAAATCCGTCTTTCAACACTCTCGACTGGCATTATCATTCCAAGCATCTTCTTTGAACTGATGAAAAGAGATAAGGATATTGTACTATTAAGTCCCTACGATATTTATCAAGAATACGGTAAACGCATGTCTGAGATTTCTATCACTGAAATGTACTATGAGCTACTTGATAATCCAAAAATTCGTAAAATAAAACGTCTCAATGCGCGGAAGCTTTATACGGAAGTGAAAAAAGCGCAATTTGAATCGGGATATCCTTTTGAAATTTTCGATGACAATGTGAATGAAGTACATCCACTTAAAGGAATTGGCCGTGTGAAGATGTCGAATCTATGCACAGAAATCTTGCAAGTACAGGTTACGAGCAACATCACTGACCAAGACCAACCGAATGAATATGGCCTAGATGTATCATGTAATTTAGGATCGATTGATATTCATGCGGCGAGCAAGGTAGACAGTTTCGAAAAATTAGTAGATACTTCAATGCGACTTCTTACAAACGTTTCAACAATGACAAACATAAAAAACGTACCTTCTGTCGCAAAAGCAAACCAACTAATGCATTCTGTCGGACTTGGCGCCATGAACTTACATGGACACCTCGTAACACAAGGAATACTTTACGGCTCAAGAGAGTCGATTGATTTTATCGATTGTTTTATGGAAGCGATGAACTACTATTCGTTGAAATCATCAATGGAAATTGCGAAAGAGCGTGGTGAAACTTTCTATCGTTACGAGGAAAGTGATTATGCTTCAGGGACTTACTTTAATCAATATGTGAATAAAGAGGAGAAAGAAGTATCTCCAGTAGTTATAAAAGCACTTGGCAACATTCCAATCATCACGAAGCAAATGTGGCAAACATTAAAAGAAGATGTGATGCGATACGGAGTATTTAATGGATATCGCCTTGCAACCGCGCCAACCGGTTCCATATCCTATATAAGATCTTGCACAGCCTCCATCGCACCTTGTACTGAACGCGTGGAGATTCGCGACTATGCGGACAGTCGCACGATTTATCCAATGCCATATCTAACAAATGATAACGCTCATTTATACGTTGAGGCATATGATGTAAACCCATATGACGTGATTGATTTATATGCGGCAGCTCAAAAACATGTGGATCAAGGAATATCAATGACGTTATATGTTACGGATCAATGGACAACAGAGCAACTAGCGAAAATATATATTTATGCATGGATGCGAGGCATTAAATCCGTTTATTATGTTCGTCAACGTTTACAAACCCTTGAGGAGTGTGTAGCATGTCAAATCTAATCTTTGAAGCTGTTAATTGGAATAAACCGACGAGCGAGCTTGCTCAGACTTTTTGGGATCAACAATGGAAACAAATCTGGTTTCCAGAAGAAATTGCGGTATCCAAAGACGTTAAACAATGGCAAAGCTTTGAGCATCAGGATACATACAAAAAGGTATTTGCAGGCCTAACCTTACTAGATACTGTTCAAACCAATATTGGAATGAACCAAATTGCTGCCTATACAACTGATTTGCAGGAAAAGGCTGTATTAACAGTATTCGGATCTTTTGAAGCAATCCATGCTAAATCCTATTCTTATATTTTTACAACCCTTTGTACAAACTCAGAAATCGATGAGTTATTTGAATGGGTGAAGAAAAATGAATTCATACAACATAAAGCAAATAAAATTGGTGAAATCTATCACAACATTGAAGAAGGCAATCCAGAAAGCTTATGGAAAGCGATGTATGCATCCGTAATGCTAGAATCATTCTTATTCTATTCAGGCTTCTTCTACCCACTTTATTTAGGTGGACAAGGTATTTTAAGAAACAGCGCGGAAGTCATATCACTTATACTTCGTGACGAATCAATTCACGGAGTGGCAGTAGGTTTCTTCGCACAAAGTCTTTACAAACAATTTTCACAAGAAAAACAGGATGAGTTAAAGTTATGGGGCTATGAGCTTCTTCTTGACTTATATCAAAATGAAATGAAATACACTGATGATGTATATGCCGAAACAGGTTTGTCGCCTGAAGTGAAAGTCTATATACGTTATAATGCTAATAAGGCCCTAATGAATTTAGGGTTTGAGACGATGTTTCCTGAAGAAGCTGTGAACCCAATTGTTATGAACGGCATTCGAAATGAAGGCTCAACATATGATTTCTTCAGTCAAAAAGGCTCATCATATGCAAAAGCAAAAGTAGCCCCAATCACAGATGAAACTTTCCAATTTAATCGATAAGGATGGCAACTATGAACTATCAAGTTAAAATGAAACGAATTCATGAAGATGCAAAAATCCCTTTACAAGCAAATCCAGGCGATGCAGGAATGGATCTTTATTCTATTGAGACGCTAGAGATTCAACCAGGTGAATCAAGACTCGTCAAAACTGGCATTCAACTTGAATTGCCAAAGGGAACGGAAGCGCAAGTGCGTCCTAGAAGTGGGCTTGCACTCAAACACAGTATCACGGTTTTAAATAGTCCAGGCACAATTGATGAAGGGTATCGCGGAGAAATTGGAGTAATCCTTATCAATCACGGTAAATCGCCGTTTCTCGTTGAAAAGTCAATGCGAATTGCTCAAATGGTTATCCAAACTGTTCCACAAGTTCAATTAGTAGAAGTAGAAGAATTGTCCCAAACAGACCGTGGTGAAGGCGGTTTTGGTTCTAGCGGTACTAAATAAAAATAAGAATTCCCACACGTATTAGTTTTTCAAATACATGTGGGAATTTTTCCACTCACTTAATCATGTTTGTGTTCTTTTGTCATTTTTTCAATCCAGTCACTAAATGATTCTTTTTTCTTTGAATTTTCACGTGCAAAGTTTCTTTCAGATCCGAATTCTTCATTGTTTGAACGTACACCAGTATATTTTTTCTTTCTTAAGGGGATTTTGTTGTCAAAGTTCGAATACATATCGAAATCATTCTTGTCTGTCATATCTTTGTCTCCTTTCATTTGATAATATGAGAAAAAGAACATTGGTTTATGTATAGCATTAACTCGAGTACAAAGTAATCAATAACAAAGATGTAGGTGATCCCATGTTTTTAAAAAGAGTTCAACTTCTCCATGATGAAATACCGAATCATAACAAGTATCCATTCACGATCCCAACCATTCAAAAGCTTGATAGCCTCGAATTTAACAATCCCATTACATTTTTTGTAGGAGAAAATGGGACAGGAAAGTCTACACTATTGGAAGCCATAGCGGATAAGTGTGGTTTTAATACGGCTGGTGGAGGAAGAAATCATTCTTATGAGGTTCATGCTTCAGAATCCGCACTTTCAGAATATATTAGACTTTCTTGGTTACCTAAGATATCGAGTGGATTCTTTCTACGAGCAGAGTCTTTTTACCAATTCGCTTCACATATTGATGAAATGGCTGAAGAGTATCCAAGTATTTATGATGCATATGGTGGGGCATCGTTGCATGAACAATCTCATGGAGAGTCTTTTTTATCACTATTTACCAATCACTTTAAAGGTAAATCAATCTATCTTCTAGACGAACCAGAGGCTGCTCTCTCACCGCAAAGACAACTAGCGTTTATGAAAATTATCCATGATCTAATCTCAACAATGAATTGCCAATTTATTATTACAACCCATTCACCCATATTGTTAGGATATCCAGACGCAACGATTTATTCTTTTGATGATGGTGATATTCGTGAAATAGAGTATGAAATGACAGACCACTATCAAATTACAAAGTATTTTCTTCAACATCGAGATAAGTTCATAAAAGAGTTATTCGAGGATTAAAAGATAACTTACGTATTGCAAACTCCTGTTGTTTACACATATAATTAATCATAAGTAAACAAATAGGAAATGAGGGATTAATATGTTCCCAGTACAACAAACAGGGGCTAGTAAAGTATCACTTCTAAAAATTCCGAGTGGCGATGATTTTCTTGCTGGTAGAATGTATATTGCAGAAGGGGAAGAACGTAACGCTACTGTACTATTATTGCACGGTTTTCCAGGAACAATATTAAATTTAGATATAGCAACTCAACTACAAGCAAAAGGGTGGAATGTCTTAGTTATTAACTATAGAGGTTCGTGGGGAAGTACAGGAAACTATTCTTTTGCTAATGCGATTGAAGATGTACAAGCTACACTAAGATTTATTAAAAAACCTGAAATAGCAAAAGAAAATCGAATTGATGTTGAACGAATTGGTGTAGTTGGCCATAGCTTTGGAGGATTTTTAGCACTAATAACAGCTTCTGTGGATCCAACTATCCAAGTTGTTGCCTCATTATCAGGCGCGAATTTTTCGCTATTTGTTGAAATGATCGAACAAAATCCTGAATTAGAACCACAAATATTAAATATGTTAGGTGAAGCATCCTTTTTCCTTAAGGAAGCAACGGGTGAAAAGTTATTACAAGAAATTTATGAGCATGAAAAAGAATGGGATACATTTTTATTTGCCCCAACTTTAACAATTCGAAACCTGCTAATTACTGCAGTAACGCAAGATGCAGAATTACCAAAAGAGTATTTTCATGATCCATTGGTGCAAATTCTTGAAACTACAGGTATACAATTTGATTCACAGATTTTTGAAACAGACCACAACTACACTGATAAAAGAATTGAGCTTTCAAATTTATTGGAAGAATGGTTACTAAAACACTTATAATCCTTGCTTATTAGCTAAAGCCCTTGATTTGATTCAAGGGCTTTAATTTATTATCTATTTTTATTCGACTTTTGATTTTTATCGTGGTTTGTTGCGTTGTTTTTATTTTTCAATTTAGAGTCAAATTCTTCAGAGAATTCAGCTGTATTGTCCTCTGGGTTATCTTGATGACTTGTTGTGTTTGTATGCAAATGCTTGTAGGTTTCAAAGGGATTATGAGTTCGCTCATTTAATGTTTTTGCGTTATTTCTATTGTTTTTACTTTTATTCCCCATTGTTTATCACCTCCTAGAGTTTTAATTTGCGTAAGTAAGGGAGGATTTATTCTTTTTTGAAGTCTCGCAAAATAACAGGTCATTATACCTAAGCTGATAAATGTGTTTAAAATAAATTTACAATAAATAGGAAATGGATAATGAATGGTAATTATCTGTTACATATTTTTGACATTTTGCATAAATATATAAGTTTGTTCACAATTATTTCCTTAAAGACCTTAAGGGATTTGTTTAAAATAGAATTACCATATTTACCATGGACATAGTAAATATGTTTTAAATAGTATTACTTTTAAGAGGAGTATAGAAATATGCTTATGAGTCATCCTATTCAATTGAAAAATATAGAAGAAATAAATGAACAATTAAAGATATTGCTTGATATAGAATATGCACTAGATAAATCTGCTATAGTTGCAGTTACAGATCGCCAAGGAAATATTACATATGTAAATGATTTATTTTGTGAATTATCACAGTTTAGTCGAGAGGAATTAATAGGAAAAAAACACAATGTTTTAAATTCCGGTTATCATCCTAAGGAATTTTTTAAAAATATGTGGAGAACTATTGGAAGTGGAGATATATGGACAGGAGAAATAAAAAATAAACGAAAAGATGGTTCTACATATTGGGTACATGCAACAATAGTACCTTTTTTAAATGAAAATGGAGTGCCATATCAATATATTTCTATTCGAACGGATATTACAAAAGAAAAGCAATTAGAAGAGGAAGTTATTAAAAGTAACGAAAAATATCGGTTAATTGCCGAAAATTCAGTGAACCTAATATCATTAGTGCATGTTGACGGTTCTTTCGATTATATTTCACCATCCTTCGAAAAAATATTACATTATGATCTTTATTCCTTAGAAAAATCAAATTTATTCCAATTAATTCATCCTCATGATTTGAATTACTTTAGGAATACTTTAGACACTTTTCACACAACGGCAAAGCCAATAGAGTGTGAATTTCGTTTACGTTCGCATGATGGTCACTACATCGATGTTGAAGCAGTAATTAACACAACAGAAGAAAGCACATGTTCAACTAATAATGATTTAATCTTATTGGTCATGCGGGATATTAGTACAAAGAAAGCAATTGAAAAGAAAATACACCATCTAGCATATCATGATAGTTTAACTGGTTTTGCAAATCGTAGGTCATTTATGAATCACCTTACAAATGAATTGCTTGGTCGTAACAATACAAAGTATGGCATGTCGATTCTGTTTATTGACCTAGATAATTTTAAAAATATCAATGATCAACTTGGACATGATATCGGAGACGCAATATTAAAAAATGCTGCTGAAAATATTCGAAATGCAATTCGTTCAACCGATTTTGCTGCTCGAATGGGTGGCGATGAATTCATAGTCATGTTAAAAAATGTGAAGAGCCAAGATGAAACGAATGAGATCGTAAATCGAATTCTAGCAAAGTTCCGTTCACAGTATAATGTGGAGGGGGAAGACTATATCGTAACATGTAGTATTGGTGTAGCGAATTTTCCTGAACACGGGGCTTCAGCTGAAGAATTGATTAAAAATGCAGCTAATGCCTTAACGTATGTAAAAGCTAGTACCAAAAACGATTTTCAAGTGTATAACAAAAAAATTGAACATCAATCGATTGAGAAAAGACTGCTAGAAAGTGCATTTCGTATAGCCTTGAAAGAGCAGCAATTTTATTTGGAATATCAACCAAAAGTGAATATGAAAAATACACAAATCATTGGTATGGAAGCGTTGGTTCGCTGGAAACATCCTGATTTAGGAACGATTCCACCTGGAAAATTTATCTCATTGGCTGAAGAAACAGGTCTAATTATTCCTTTAGGGGAATGGATTTTATATGAAGGTTGTCGCCAGGCGAAGCAATGGCAAGAAAAGGGCTTAAGCAATTTAATTGTTTCCATTAATGTTTCCGTACGGCAGCTAGAGGATCCTCAATTTCTAAATAAGTTGAAATCAATACTTGAAGAAACGAAACTATCCCCGCGATTTTTGGAAATTGAGTTAACTGAGAGTGTTTTTGCTGATATACAAAATACAATTTCTATACTACATGAGGTTCGAGCAATTGGAGTTCAAGTTTCCGTCGATGATTTTGGAACTGGATATAGTTCATTAAGCTATATTAAGCATCTTCCTATTGATACATTAAAAATCGACGCTTCCTTTGTCCGAGATATTCATTTAAATGATGAAAGTAGAGCAATCATTAAAGCAATAATCGATATTGCAAACTCAATAGGTTTAAAGGTTATTGCAGAAGGAATTGAATTACTAGAGCAAGCAAATGCGCTTTGTATAGAAGGTTGTAGATTTGGACAAGGATATTACTATAGTCGACCACTAAAAGTTGAGGCTTTTGAAGAATTTACTCAAAAAAAATACTAATAAAATATAGGAGATTGTAAGGGAAATCTTACAATCTCTTTTTATATTTTGTGAAACATAATGAGCAAATTTTCCGAGAAACGGGACAATTTGATGGTATTTAAATGTGGAATGGCTTTTTGTGAATTTGTAGATGAATTTCAAAAAGGTAAAGAAGAGAGTATAGTAGTATTTAGAGCAACAAATCTACTTAAAATAGAACTTTTGAAAAGAGGTCCCCATTTTGCGTATTGTTTCCATAAGTTTAGTTATCGTTATAAGTTTAGTTGGCGTACTAGTATTTAATACTTTTAGCCTTCCTGTCCCGTGGATGCTGGGGCCTTTAGTTGCTGTATTAGTTAGTCAGTTCTTTATTCGTAAGGTTGATTTAGAGTGGCCAGTACTGTTTCGAAACTTTGGACTTGTTGTTGTAGGTGCTTCGATTGGTCAATCATTCCAGTTTGATTTATTTGCTGGTATGGGCTGGATGATTTTTTTCATGTTTGCATTGAACATCTCATTAGCAGTTTTATCTGTGATTTTAGCTTATGTTATTCAAAAGATAGGTAAGATTCCATTAAAAACATCCCTTACGTGTACAGTACCGGGTGGGTTATCTCAAATTGTAACTTTTGCAGAAGAAGAAAAAGATATAAACCTTGCCATCGTAACGTATTTTCATGTTGTGCGGGTAATAAGTATTGTTATGCTAATTCCATTTATTGTTTCTGGGCATGTGGTAAGTGCTAACGGAGGTTGGGGATTTAGTCTTCAAACTTTACCATCAATTATTTTGCTTTTAGCTGTTGCTTACCTATGTGCATTAATAGGCAAAAGAATTAAAATCCCAGTTTCGTTCTTTTTAGTGCCAGTATTTTTAACCATGCTACTGCAGCTTACGAATGTTACTGCTCCAGTTGTACCTGTTTGGATATTACATATCGCACAAATCTGCATCGGTGCTTATATAGGTCTATTACTAAAACCCAAGATGCTTAAACTGGGAGCCCGTTTGCTAATCTTAGGAATTTCAAGTGCTCTTGTCTTATTGCTCATTACCTACTTACAGGGATTAGTACTAATCCATTTATTCGATTATTCATTACCAACTAGTTTTTTAAGTACAGCAGCTGGTGGATTAGATCAAATGAGTTTACTTGCAACAGCAGTTGGTGCGGATATTTCAGTGGTAACAGTATTCCAAATGTTTCGGTTACTTTTTGTATTTATTGTCATTATTCCGTTATTAAAAGCTGCATGTGTTTGGATTGATCGAAAACGTGCGCAGTTACATGGAGTGGAAAAAGAGATTAGTAATACATGATTAATGGAAAATAAATGGTAAAGAAAAGGGGATTGTCGAGTAGACAATTCTCTTTTAGTTTTTAAAAAGATACATAAGTTTTAAGTTGAAGTTTACTAAAGTGAAAATTACTAGACAAAATTCCCATAGAGTCCTAAAGTTTCATAAAATACTAAGGATGAGATGATTGTTGAATGTCCCAAATCAATGTTATGATAGATGGTGTGCTATTTTGACGAATTCTGTCTTTTAGTGAAGTGAAGGGAATATGATAGATTATGCGAAACTACATGGATATGTGGGCAAAAACAGTTAAGACAGGAATCATTAAATCGAATTTAATACCTATGGTTGCTGCGTTAATGCTTGCTTTATATACCTATAATTTGAACTTTGTTGAGAACATACCAAATATTATCTACGCATTCATTGGTAGTGCACTCATCATTGGGGCTGCTGGGGCATTTAATAATCTTTATGATCGAGATATAGATTTAAAAATGAAGCGTACACAATCACGTCCAACAGTAACTGGTGAATTAGACGCTAAATTAGTTATGATGGTTGCAACATTACTTTTAGTAGTTGGCCTTGTATTGTTAGCACTGACAACAGTACTTGCTGCATTTTTAGGATTTCTTGGAGTATTTTTCTATGTAGTTCCTTATACGATGTGGACAAAGCGTCGTACAATTTGGAACACAGAAGTAGGTAGTATTTCAGGAGCAATGCCACCATTAATAGGGTGGGCAGCTGTAGCACCAGACATATGGCATCCAGCAGCGTGGGCATTATTCTTTATAATGGTCATCTGGCAAATGCCACACTTCTATGCCATTGCAATACGTAAAAAAGATGACTACTCAGCTGCAGACGTTCCAATGCTACCAGTTGTAAAAGGCATACGAAGAACATATGTACAAACGAACATTTATTTAATTATCTTAACGTTAACGAGTTTCCTATTTGCACCGATTAGCTGGGGACTTACATTAGTTTCTTTAATTTTAGCGGTTATATGGCTATGGCTGAGTTTTGTAGGCTACCACAAGATGGAGGGGAAAACTTGGGCAACGAAAATGTTCGTCTATTCTTTACTCTTTATGACAATCGAATTTGCAACAGTAATTATTTATTCGGTAGTGTCAATTATCATAAGTTGATGAAATACTTTTGAGTATAAAACAATTTTGTTTTATACTCTTTTTCTTTATTTGAATAGTGGGTGTTTATTGAAGGTCAAAATTATGACATAGGTTGTGAAGTGAAAGAGCTTGTATTTTGGGGGGAATAATAATGTAACAGTTTGTATAACAGAGAACTTTTGTTTTTAATTTGATTTTCAAATAGGGATATACACGGTCAGGCTGTTATATAACAATTATTTCGATTTTGTGAACAAGTATGTGATAAAAATGTGACATATGAATTCGTCGTATTTTTTGGAGGTAACATTGATGATAAACTTATGTCATCATAAAGGTACTAATGAACCTTATATGAAAATCGCTCTTTTAGTAAAAGTGATTAGTTAAGCTCATATAACCTTTACTAGCATGTTCGACAAGATATATAACCTCCCCTATAATTATATATTGCTTAAAGGTTAGTAGAAAAGTCGTCCCTATGAATAGGGACGGCTTTTTTTAGTTTCAGTATGAGATTCAAATACTGCTCCATCTTTCAAGAAAGTACCCTTGAGGCACTGATTAGTAAGGATCTTTGAATAATTACAAAATGGTGTGCGTGTATTAGACCCAAAAATAAGTGAAAATTTTCCGAATTTTCAATTCATATATTATCCCTCCCGATTATATATTTTATTGTAACAACAAAGTGGTGTACTAAATTGTCAGCAAATTAAAAATGTTAAACCCCAAACAAGGAGTGTTGATTATGGCAAGAATGATAATTGATTTAAGCGTACCGATGGATGTGAATTCGAAGGAGCCTTCTCCACCAAGAATTAACTATGAAAAGCATGATGAAACGGTAGGAGTGGCTGCGAAGTATTTTGGAATCGATGTCTCCGAATGGCCAGAGGGGAAGGCTTGGGCTAGAGAGGATGTTACTTTAACGACACATACTGGAACTCATATTGATGCTCCATGGCACTACTGGTATCAAACAGGTGACCAACCTGCGAAAACAATCGATCAAGTCCCAATTGAATGGTTTTATGGAGATGGTGTTGTACTTAACTTTACATGGAAAGCACCTCGGGAGGAAATAACAGCTGAAGAAATCCAAATTGAGTTAAAGAGAATCAATTACACTCTTAAAGCGGGAGACATTGTTTTAATTCGTACTGATGCAGATAAAAAGTTGTTCTCTCCAGAATATCCACATATTCATCCGGGAATGAGTGCAGATGCAACGCGTTACTTAATTAATCAAGGAATAAAAGTTATGGGTACTGATGGATATGGGTGGGATGTTCCATTTGAAGTACAAGGAGAAAAATACAAAGAAACTGGTGATCAAAGCATATTGTGGGCATCCCACTATGTTGGTAAAGAACTAGAGTATTGCCAAATTGAAAAATTAGCGAATTTAGATCAAATACCAAATCCAACAGGTTTTACAGTTGTAGCATTCCCTATAAAAATAACGGGTGCTAGTGGTGGTTGGGCAAGACCTGTAGCAATTATTGAACAGTAATATATTAATTGATTTGAAATGAAAGGGGTTACAATGTGAAATTTGTTCGTTTTTTAGTGAAAGATTATTATCCTAAAGAGCCGTTTCTAGGAGCAATTTTAGATTCGAAGATCATTGATTTAAAAAGTGCCTACAGACTTTATCTTTTAGAAGCTGGTATTTGTAATGAAAATGCCAGTAAGAGAATAAGTGACCAGATGCTTACAAGTAATATGGTTGAATTCATAGAAAATGGTGAGCTTTCGTTAAACGCCGCGAGATGTGCACTAGATTTTGCGAAGAACTCCACAACCAATTATCCAAACGAAAAATTATCTTATGACTATTCCGAAATCAACCTACTTGCACCTATTACTAATCCTGTTAATTTAAGAGACTTTTTATCCTTTGAAGAACATATAAAAAATGCACGGAAACGAAGGGGGTTGGAGGTACCTCCATTATGGTACGAGATTCCAGCATACTATAAAGGCAACACAACAACGATTTTCGGACATGAAGATGACATTTTATGGCCCAAATACACTGAAAATCTCGACTACGAGTTAGAGTTTGCCTGCATCATAGGGAAAAACGGTATTGATATTAGTGCCGATGATGCTGATGATTATATCTTTGGTTATACGATTATGAATGACTTTTCTGCAAGAGATATTCAAATAAAGGAAATGAACATCGGGCTAGGTCCAGCGAAAGGGAAAGATTTTGCGACTGCATTAGGTCCCTGTATTGTAACGAAGGATGAGATTCCAAATCCATATAACCTTGAAATGGTCGCAAGAGTAAATGGTGAAGAGTGGTCGAGAGGGAATTCGGGTACTATGTACAGAACTTTCCAACAAATTATTGAGCATGTTTCAAATAGTGAACCAATTGTTGCAGGTGATGTCTTGGGTTCTGGAACAGTTGGCCTTGGATGTGGTCTGGAATTAGGAAAGCAATTAAGTGTAAATGACGTGGTTGAACTTGAAATTTCAGGTTTGGGAATTTTAAGAAACCGAATTAAAAAACCATAATTATAACGGGGTGTATCTATGGGGAAAAAATTAATTAGTCAATTCTTAATGTTATTAGTTTTGTCGCTTATTCTTGTTGCTTGTAATCAAGGTAGTAATGAGAGTTCAAATGAGCCTGAGAAAAGTTCCGGAACTAGCAGTGGAGAAGAAAAAGTTTTTGTTTTAAAATCTAGTATCCAAAGTCCTCCTGAAGCAGCTCTTACAAAGGGATTTGATACTTTCTTAGACAAAATTGAAGAGAAAAGTAATGGCCGAATCAAGTTTGAACGTTATTATTCTGAATCTTTAGCAGCTGCTGAAGATCAAATGAACGCTGTTTCGAATAAAATTGCAGATATTGCCTTAGTTGTTCCTTCCTATACACCAGCACAATTACCACTCGCGAATATTGGGAGTAACCCTGCTTTATGGAAAGATACTTGGGTTGGTGAAACCGCTTACTACAAATTATATGATACAGTACCTGCCATGCAAGATGAATTAGCAAAGAACGATATTAAATGGGTTGGCCAGTATGCGACACCTAGTTATTATGTGATCTCTACTAAAGAGGTTAGAAGTATAGATGATATTAAAGGCTTAAAGGTTATTGCAACTGGTGGTTTAGCTAAGTTAGCTGCTGAATTAGGTGCTAATGTAGTTGGAATTCCTATTACAGAATCCTACGAAGCAATGGAAAGAGGTACTGTTGACGCTGTGTTTTATGGATATTCTGCAGGTGCAACATATGGTTTAGATGAATCAGCTAAATACATTTTCCAACTTCCATTGGGAAGTACAGCAGGTTTATATATGATGAATGCTGACGTTTATGAAGGGTTACCTGATGATATCAAACAAATTATTAAGGAAGTTGCACTAGAACATCCAAAAGATTTCCATCAAATTTATCAAATCGATGGCGAAGGAAAAGCGTTAAATAAGTTTGTGGAAAATGGAACCGAACTCATAAAGCCATCTGAAGAGGATATGAAAAAGTTAGAAGAAGCTGCTCAAAAGATCTGGAATGATTGGTCTTCACAAAATGAAGGTGGGGAGGAAATCTTAAATACCTTCCGCCAACTCATAGAAGAGTCTAATAAAGAGAATCCTTTCGCAAATTAAAGAAACCTAAAACCTTAAAGTAAAGCAGTTAAATCCAACTGCTTTACTTTAAGAAATTGAAGTACTTATAGGAGGTGTTGAAAGTTGGATTTTTTAATCAATTTTGATCGGAAATTGAAAAAGATAGAACTCTTTTTGGCTGTGCTAGCTGGAATCATAGCTTTAATTTTAATGGTACTTATAACGTTAGACGTTATATTGAGGTTCTTTTTTAATTCATCTATTCCTGGCTCTTTTGAAATTGTCACACTTTCATTTATTGGTGTCGTATTTTTAGGTTTACCTTATGTTCAATCGGTTAAAGGGAATATTAATATTGACATCTTTACTAGAAAACTATCAACTAAAACACAAAGAATACTAGATATTATAGGCTTTATTTTAGGTTTATTAGTTATCGTACTTCTAACTTGGCAAACAGGTGTTGAATCTTGGAAATCATTTATTAGTAATGACTACACAATGGGACTTGTTCATATTCCTTATTGGCCATCTAAGTTTACAATCACATTGGGTTTATCTTTCTTAACTGTTAGATTATTAATTGATACTTTATTATTCATTTTTACTGATGATGCCAATCTCGAGTCAGATCAACAAACAGGACATCATTATTAATGGAAGGGGGAATAGATAATGGCTATCTCAACAGTAATGATTGGTTGGATTGGTATAATTTTTTTACTAATTTTAATGTTTGCTAGAGTTCCAGTAGCATTTGTCTTTACGATTGTTGGTTTTATTGGATATTGGTTAGTAAATGATTTAAAGCCTGCATTGAATGTAGCGGGAACTACTTTATTTTCGAGTATTGGTTCGTATAGTTTTGCTGTAGTCCCATTATTCTTACTTATGGGTTTCTTTGCTTCAAATGCAGGGATTGTTTCAAATTTATACGACACAGCAAAAAAATGGATTGGCCACATACCGGGGGGATTAGCACACGCTACAATTTTGGGGGGAGCGGCATTTGGAGCAGCATCAGGTTCAGGATTTGCATCAACTTCAACTTTAGCTAAAATTACGATTCCTGAAATGATTAAAGCAGGTGTAAACAGGAAGTTAGCCTATGGAGTGGTTGCATCTGCAGGCCCATTAGCACAAATGATTCCACCAAGTGTATTAATGATTATGTATGCAATTGTTGCAGAGGAACCAATTGGAGCACTACTCATCGGGGGGATTTTACCAGGGTTACTGGCAGCGGGTGTCTACATGGTTGTTGTTTATATTCAAGTGAAAAGAAACCCAAGTCTAGCACCACCTATACCAAAAACGACATGGAGTGACCGATTTGGTTCTATAAAGAATATTTGGGCTTTTGCCTTTTTGGTATTAGTTATTATTGTTGGAATCTATACAGGGATTTTTACACCGACGGAAGCAGGTGCAATTGGAGCATTTACAGCATTTTTATTGGCTGTTTTTTTAAAGGGTATGAACAAGGAAAAACTGAAAATCTCACTACTAGAAACAGTTAAAACAACAAGTATGGTATTTTTCATCGTAGGGAGTTCATTTATATTTGGCTATTTTTTAAGTATTACTCGATTACCTACGTCAGTTTCTGAATTTCTAACAGGTCTACCTGTAGCACCAGTCGTCATTATAATCGGAATTATAATAATGTATTTAATAATTGGGATGTTCATTGATATGATTGCAGCGATGTTCTTAACATTGCCTATTATTTTACCAGCCATTGAAGCATTAGGATATGATCCCATTTGGTTTGGCGTACTTCTCGTATTCTTATGTGAGGTTGCTTTAGTTACACCACCGTTTGGAATAAGTTTATTTATTATTAAAGGGGCAATACCAGAAAGTGATATTAAAGAGATCATTCAAGGAAGTATTCCATTTATCATTGGTGATCTAGTTATCATTGCTCTGTTAGTTATATTCCCACAAATAATTACATTTTTACCAAGCTTAATGACTTAAACAGGAACATATTATTCACTGGAGTAGAAAAATTTAAACATAGGTTTAAGTGAATAAATAAAATCTGTTAAAGGAATGGTCTTAATGATAATGAAGAAAGCTAAAACAAAAATGAATTTAGTATATGAAAATTTAAAAAGAGAAATTATTGAAGGAAAGTTAAAACCAGAAGAACGTCTGATTATAGCCCATATTTCTGAACGCTT
>DATMFE010000101.1:0-15193 GCA_035556295.1 Ureibacillus sp. | reverse complement strand
TAAATATAAGTTTCCACTCATGTTTAATTAAAGTAGATATAAATTCATTAAAAGGATCAGTTTTCTCTAAATCTAATATCTTTTCAGCAGAATCTACTACTATTAATTTTCTTTCATATTCTTTATGAACATCAATAAAATCATTAAAACTATAACCATCAAATAAATTATCAATATTACTAATTTCAAACTCACTTGCTTTAAAAATATAGAATGGAGTATCTTCCTTCACATTTTCATACAGCTTTTTAATAACAGCCGTTTTCCCAACACCACCCATACCTGTCACAATTAAAACTTGTTCTTGTTTAATTTGATCTAGAATATCTTGCAGCAAATTATTTCTATTAATCTCCAAAATTTTATCTTGATAATTAATAGATGTTTTAATACTTTCTAGTATAGCCTCAATATGAAATTTCTTTTCCGATAAAAGTTGGAAGATGCTTTTTTCAAAACTAAAAAAATGTTTAGCAATAAGCTCATTTTCCAAAGTAACAAATGGCGATTCAAAAAAGCTCGCTGTTCTCCATTCAACTTGAATTTCAAGTTCACTAGCTTTAGTTTCAATATCAATTTTTGCTTGAGGATCATTTTGCTCAGGTTTTTTCGAAGTATGACTTTGTCCCCATTCTTGATTAGTATAAAAAATGATTTTATTTAAATCCGGGTAATCTCGTTTACTTTTTATTAAAGTTGTAATCAACTCACCCTTATGATCTGACAAAGTTGTTTCATAAAATTTTGCTTGCCATCCAATTACTTCTTTATCCAATGAAATTGGATTAGTCTCAATTCCAGACTGATTTTTATATCTAAAAATTCCGAACTCTTTTTTATACTCTACGCAAAATAAAAGATAAGATAACCATTCAAAATTACTTTGTGGGTTCTCACTAAATTTCGCTTTAAAGATATTCCAATCTGGTTTAATCATAGTTCCACCTCTTATCATCGAAATTGCTATGCTCTTAGTTACAAATTAAAGGAATTCCTGTACTAAAGGTATTTTATACTTTTTTTTATCCTCCATTGCATCACTACTTTCAAATTGAGATAATTAGTTAGAGTAACTTAATATATTTATATATCCACCTTTTTAAAAAAATATGAGAACATTTATTCTTATCCAAGTTATAATACATCTTAATAAACTTTTCCACAAAAAGCAGATAAAAATACTAGATAATATGTTTATATATAAATATATATATTGATGTTTATTGTTTGAGGAGCATTATCAAAATTGAAAAATATATATTTAAAAGTGATGAATTTAGCTAATATAGCTTACCTATCTACCATTGAACTTAAGTTAATTTTTTTACAAACTATTTTATTATTTATTATTTCAATCCCCTTCACAGTAGAGGATATCAAGGCATATTTCCTACTAGCCTATATGGCAACATCTATTTTTCAAGTAGTTATTTTCTTTATTCGACGTACATTCTCTAAATACAACATTAAATATCTTACTTTGTTGACATTGTATTTCTTACAATACTCAATAGTAATTATTGTAACTCTAATTTTTTCAAATTTAATCAACCTTATGTACATTCATAATATAATTGTTACTATTTTTGTTATAAGTTTTTTTTATATTGGATATTTAAATTTAAGTATGTCGATAAAATTTTGCTTCTTTTGGAGATTGAAAAGGATCTTTCCTACGCATGGGGAATATGAACACACTACTGAAGTGAAATTAAAAAATTTAGCTCCATTTCTGTCTATAGAAAAACAAATTGCTTATTTACTAATTCAATATGGAATTAATTTAACGATTTTCGGATACTACGTATTTATTTGTCTATTGGCATTTAAATTAACTGATTTTTCGAAGTGGTTTTATTTAAACGAATTACATTCAATAATTAAACAATTTACATTCATTAACCTTTCAAATGCTATAGGATTATTCTCTATTTTCCTGGCGCTTCTAACTATCTGTATACCTGCACAACAAAGAATTATTACTGAGGCTGAGAGAAAATACTTTTTGAAAATGAGTTGCAATAGGTCAATAGATTAAATTGTTAGAAATAAGAATTACCGATAAGATGAATTCGGGGCTTTTATCAGAAAAAGAAAAAGCTAATTGCAAATATTTATTAAAAAAACTAACATTAGTAATCCAGGGTCACTCTTGGTTTCCCCTACTAATGTTAGTTTTTTATTACTTACATATAAATTTCAACTTCTCATAAATTCCTTGCCATGAATCCTCCAAGCTCACGGTATAAATCTCCATCGAAACCCTATCACTCCAACGATACTTCTCATTTACCTCCGTACCATTAAACGGATAGATGAGGATTCCGCGCACCTGAATATCATCGTCTTGATGCATCAAGTAAGTAAACAATTGATACATGTTATGGCTATGGAATGAGGCTTTGCCGTAATATTCTTGGAAGACATTTTTATAGAACTTGGCATCCATGATGATTTTTTGTTTCTCATACTTATGCGTTAACGAGATATCTGTACGCATCGTTGGTAGTAGGCTCTGATTGCCTGCCAACTTCCACTGCATTTGCTCTACTGAAACTCGGTAATCCTGTTGCTCCACACGATAAAAATGGAACAGAAACTTTTCGAATAGTTGATTTAACGCAGAATCATCCAGCTCTGCAGTAAATAAACTCCAATTTCCGCTTTTATGCGAGAGCAAAGTTAACTCATATAACATTAATGCGATATGCATCATTCGTTTGTAATAGAGATTGTTTCGATGATACGTATTTCTTAGAAACATGTGTTTCGTAAGCGCAATATCCTCCACTTGTCCAAGACGTTCCATCCATTTATAACACCGAATACGTGTCTCCTTTTTAACTAGTCGATTGCGAGAAAGCATGGTTAGCGTAGCTTTCATCACTTGGTTAAAGGGAATATTTATCAAGTAATCGTCTTTTTCACAAACCATGACCGGACGTTTCGCTAATAATAAATTCAAAGATTCATTTATTAAAATCCGACCTGCTAATTTATCAGTCTGCTCCACCACAGAAACATAATTTTTCAGAAATCCCTTCTTATGAATGTATTCCACCTCTTGCAAAAATCTGTTGGCAATAAAATCATAAGAAATTAAATCCTCATCCACGTCATTAAAGCTCTCGATTAGCTCTGGCATTTCATTGACATAACTGAGGAGACAAAACAAATTGCGAATTGGAACTTTAAAGGTTTGCGACATATTAGACACCCTCTAATAAACGGTCTACTACTTCTAGTCGATCAAAGAAATACTCCTCTAACAATGGTCGAATCTCAAATTCAATCACTGAATCAAACCAAGTATTCTCTTCCATCCCTTCAAGAGATGAAGTAAAGAATGAATGCCCAATTTTAAAACCTGAACCCAATTGGAAGTCTGATGTGATTTCGCTATTCCATCTCGAAACAGCTGCAATGATCCGGTTTATTAATGAATCCGTGAGTCCATTTTGAAGTAAATGTCTTTGCCATTTCTCATTAAAGGTCGGTTGTAGCGTAACAAAACCAAATCGACGTCTCAAGGCAACGTCTAGTTGAGCCAATGAACGGTCTGCTGTATTCATCGTCCCAATTAGGTACACATTACTTGGAACAGTAAATGGTTCGCCTGTGTAACTCATTGTTACAAAATCATCACGCTTGTCCTTTTCAATAAGCATAAATAGCTCCCCAAATACTTTAGAGACATTACCACGATTGATTTCATCAATTATAAAGTAGTAGTCCTTTTCAGGATTCTCCATGGTTTTCTTACAGAAGTCATAAAAGATACCGAACGTTAATTCAAATCCGTTATTCCCAGGGCGGTACCCCATCACGAAGTCTTCGTAAGCATAGTTTTGATGGAATTGAACAAATTCCACACGATTGGGGTCCTTCTCACCCATTAACGAGTAAGCTAGACGCTTAGATACAAAGGTTTTCCCGACACCAGGTGGTCCTTGTAGTATGATGTTTTTCTTGTAACGCAGTAAGTTTGCTATTTTTTCATATTTCTCTTCATCAATAAATACTTCACTAAGAAAGTTCTCTTTTGTGTAAATCGGATGATCATTCGCTTCATTTGAAGCAAAATATTCTTCGAAAGCTACCTTTAAATTCGGTTTAATAATCCATGAGAAGTGGTTGTTTTCTAGGTATTCTCCATTGAATAAGACTTTCCAGTACTTTTTCTTCGTTTCATTTTCATTTTCTTCTGTTTCTTGTCCTAGTTCTTTTAAAACTCTTTTTGCCAAACCTACGACTGGTGAGATAAATGAAGATGGATGTCTATTTAATAATTGTCCTAATTGACTGGCAGTAGCGGCACCACCTAAATTTAATACTGTTTTTAAATATTCGAGATTGTCTTCAGTAAAGATCGTTGTATTTTGAAGTAACGTCTTCCAAACTTCAACACTAATATTAGTGTCATAAGTTTCAGGTACCTCTTCTTCAGGATTTGTATCCTTAAACGTATCCATCACTTCGACTATCTTTTCATGGAGTCGTTCGAAAGTAAATTCGTTCGTATCATTGAATTTTTCTGTTTCTTGTATTCCTCGTTTTGGATGTTGGTCACCAAACAACATGCCATACCGAATCCCTTCACCATCTATTGAGACAAACAACTGAGGTGCGACCCGATGATTCTCGAACTTACTCTCATATAAAGCTAACCAACATTCCGAATCACCAAATTGTTGATTCCAGTTAAATCCATTTAGAACTTTCCCTTTAACAAAATCGATGTCTGAACAAACGTCAAAACGTTGAATTGCTTCATGAATTCTTTGCTGTTCAAACTTCACCTTCTCTTTTTTATCAATATAGAAAAGTTCAAAAAGAATCGAGAAGTTGTTCCATGCTTGTAAGATGTTCGTATCGTATTTAACTTTTACTTGCTCCTTGATATTTTCCAAATCTACAAGGGTTATATCCTCTGTTTCAATTAACGCATCTAACACATGGAACCGAATCTTCTTAATCTTTTCTTCCCCTCTGTATCTTTCACGTGTGGATTTTAGTACATCCGATGAAATGTCCTTAAGAGCGTTTAACATCTCTTCAGGATTTTGTTGGAATGCTTTAAGCTGTTTTGCCAAATTACTCAAATAGACAACAGCACTTTCCACGATAATTTCATCGTATTGGGTACTACAGAACAGATAATCTTGTACATCAAGCATTGTAAAGTTTGGTGATTGTTTTTGAATTTGTTCTAAGATGATTTCACACATAGTAAGGTACGTAGCGTAATTTTCATGAACTAATCCTAGCTTTATATTGATACCAAAACTTTTTTTAACTTCTTTAAACACTTCTTCTTTATATAACGGGTATTTTTTAAGGTCGTATGCAGCGAGCAAATATCCAAAAAGTGGCGCTCCTAGTGATAGATTCGGATCGAACTCCCGTCCGGCTTGACGAAACTCTTCAATCCGTTTTTCAATTGGTTCCTCCGCATTAAGTAGCTGATTCCAATGGAGAGCAACCACATCAGGGCGTGCCTCCGCAAAACGAACTAAATCCTGTGTATTACTCCAATGGACGAAACTGCCGGAAGTAGGATTTTCCTTTTGCAATTTCTTTGAAGCCTCAACCACTGTATCTGTTCCTAACTCTATTGCTCCAAAGTACGCGTTTAAATTAGAAAGAATCTCAAATTTGTATCCTTCATCATAGTTTTCATGACTCTTAAACTTCAAATATTTTGAAAACGAAATCTCTAAATAATTGTCTTTTAATAAACTGGCTTGTAATTGTTCTCGATTCATTATGTCACCTCTGGCTTGGGGAAAGTTTCTTGCCCCTTCTATACTGGTTCTTTACTTTTCATAATAACAGAACAGCACCTTCCACAATAGTAGATGGAAGGTGCTGTTTTGTTTGAAACAGTATTGGTAGCATGGATTGTATCATTGTATTCATCAATAAATTTACTACTTTTAATATACAAGATTTTTATATTTTAAAGAATGTCTTATTCAAACAACACCAATTGCTGCCTTTCACCTAACCGTTCCAGACTTTCTGGTGCATGGTCTCGTAAATATGCCTTTTGCAGTATCTTTTCTTTTGTTAAAACTTGTTTTGATTGTCCTGCTAAAAATTTTAAACGGCAACTATACACAATTGGGAAATAATCGCTTAAGAACTTTCCTTCTGCATGGGCAGTTAAAGTAATCAGTTGGAATCCGAGTTGGTCTGCGATGAAAAAGACTGGGCTTAATACGTGATCACTTGATGCTTTACCAAAAGGATTGTCTAATATAACCGTTCGATTTCTTTTCATACTCTTTGCGAGCTTTTGGCTTTTTTCAGCAATGAAGTTTAACAAACCTAAAAATAGAGCCATATTTTTACTCCACTTCTCTCCGCCTGACCATCGATTCGACTCTTCCCACGTATAAAAAGTATTGGAAATGTGTGTTGCACTTTTCACTTTACGACATTTTACTTTTACTGATTGATTACCCATTACAACTCGCAAAATAGGAACTGTTTTGAAGGAATCGTGTAAAAACTTTTGAACCTTTGCACTATCCTCTTTTCCTGTCTCATCTATATAATGTACAGTTTCGAGTTTACTTAATATCCAATCAATATACTCCTGAATTCTCTCTTTAGCGATTTCATCGTCCCAGTCTGGCACATCAATTTTGTAAATATATTTTGTCTCGTTTTCTACTTTTACCTTTGTTTTTTTCTGTAGTTCATGTAAATCATCACGTAATTTTCTTATATGCATGTGAATATACGTAATAAATTGCTGTAACTCTTTATCATGATCACGCATCGTGTTTTCAGCCAATTGAATAACATTTTCGATTCGTTCACTCATGTGCTGGTCATGTTCTAGTATTTCAGCAAATGTTTGTTTAATTTTCACACCGTCAATTGTTGTTTTACGAAGTGTCGGATCAATTACATTCTTTTCAGCAAATGCGATAAATTGATCTTTTGCATCTACTAATACTTCAAGTGCCTTATTGTATTGTTGTTGCACTTGTTCCAACTGGTTCATCAGTTTGTTTGTGAGTGCGAATTTATTATACAAATAGTCACTTTGCTCTGTTTCTGTTAGCGGTAGAGGGATCAGCAATGGATCCAATAATCTATGAACCCTCGAATATTGGTCAAATAGTTTTTCAACACTTTTGCATAGTTCCTGTTGTTCAATTAATTGCTTTTCTCGGTCTTTAATAAAGCGGGCTTCTTTTTGAAGTGTTTGCTTTTGCTGTTTTAACTGTTCCAAAGCAACATCCAAATTCCCTTCGAATTCCCACAGTTCTGTAAACCTTTCTGCAAAATGTGCTTGTAATTGGTCTAATAATCTTTGTTCTGTGTTAACCGCCACTTGGGCTGCTTTATGTGTGTCATTCAATTCTTTTTGTTCACGAATTAGCGTTAAATAGATCTTCCGGAGAGACGAGATTTGTTGTAATCCGTCTATAGGAAATGCGTATGCTGTGTCTAGATTTGGCCATTCTTCTAATTGTTCGTTCATCGCTACTCTTGCTGCCTCAATCTTTTCTATGCAGTTTTTGCGACGTTCCAATAGTTCTCCACGAGACGTTTGTATTTGTTTAATTTGATCTTCTATTGTTTTGAAGTGATGTTTTAAGACTTCTAGATTTTCGCTATTTTCAGTAGGTGGAACAGATTTCGTTTGTTTATAAAGGGCATCCTCTTCAATTTGATACTTTTTTTGGTTTTGCAATTGTGTAATTCTTTGTTTGTATTCATCCATATGCCCATGCAGCTTTTGAAGTTCCCCTAAGATGTTGATCTTTACTTCTTTTAATAGTTTTATTTTCGCTTCATATTGCTTCACTTCATTGTCGAGAATAGGTATATTCCTAGACAGCTGAATATACTGATTCGCCTGTGGAATGCGGTTGTTTACTAAGTCTTGATACATAGAAGCGTTTGTAGCAAAGGTTGACTGTTTTGCTTCGTACTCCATCTTTAGCTTATCTAATTCGCTAGCAATTTTTCTTTTTTCGTATTTATAGTTTTCAATTTTTTGATTGATCGTAAATAATTGTTCCTCTGTTTCCTTAAACAAAGAAAACGGATATTCCTCTAAAAACTCCTTCAAGGATTGATATACCTGTTGCCAAGAACGTAAATCCTTTTCTGTATCTTTACGTTCATTTTCCTTCTTGATAGCGAATTCTTTTATTTCTTTTTTATATTCCAAAAAAACAGATTGTTGTTGATAGTCACTCCACCCAGTAGGTTCAATGACGGCATTTTGTGGTACGAAGTCATTTCCAACTTGCCGCGCCTCATCTAGGGATAAAATATAGATTGGTAACGTTAGTTCATGCTGAATCGATTTTACTTTATCAATTAGGGCATTCTTATCTTTTTCCGTTGTAATTAGAGTCGATGCCCAAAATGGATAGTTGTTCCCTTTTAGCTCACTTTCATGTTGCTGAATAAATTCAATCCCAGAAGTAACATAAAAATTCTGTGCCCAATCTATCATTTTTCTATCAATTAATGGATCTGCAAAGAAGCTCTCTTGCTGTTCGTAATCATCGATAAATCGCTTTGCTCTTCTTTCTTGTATTAGTTTTACCTCTTTTTCCTTTTCAAGTCTTTCAATTTGACTTGTCATTTGTTCAACAAAGGATTGCTCGCGTTCATAAATTGACTGAATATGACTCCAATTCCCACGCAAAGTTGCCATTTGAGCTAATAAAGCTTTTTCTTGTTTTGTGATATGTTCTAATTGTTGTTCAATCCGCGCCTTTGTTAATTCATCAGCAGAAAGCTCCTTTTGTATCTCTAATACTTGTTGGTTGTGTTCATTTTGAAGTTCTCTAATTTTTTTAAGGCGTCCGCTTAGATTCACATTCTCTAGGTCAAGTTTTTCAGATTCCAAAACCCACTCTTCTAATAGTTGCTCGACTGATTCTTCATCTCGCGCTACAAGTCTAGATTTAATATCCATCATCTGGTTATGTGTATAATCAAATGCTGTTTGTGATTTTGTTCGCTGTTGAAGTTCTTTTTCTATTTCGGCATCATTTGTATCTTGTTGTTTTTCCAGCAGGGTTTTCTTTTCACCTACTAGTTGTTGCTCATTTGATAAATTATTTATTTGCTCATTAAGTTGTTGTTTTTGTACAGAAAAGGCATATTGAATATTTCCACTTACTACGTTCAATTGACTTTGAAGATCAGCTATATCTATTGTTTTCTCAATTTCAGTAAGTTGTTGCTCTACTAAAGCTAATTGTGCCGTCTCAAGTTTAGAAGTTTCACGATGTTGTGCATACATAAGAGAAAAGTAAAGTTGGCGATTCTTCTCGATTCTATCTTGTAATTCAAGTAGCTGTGCATGCAGTAACTGTTCCTTATCCGCGTACTCTTTCCACTTTCTTCGTTGCTTTATAATTTCAAGTGATGCACTTTTTCTTTCCCACTCTTCCATATCCTGATTATATCGTTGCCATTGTTCCTCTAAAGACGTAAGTTGCCCAGTTATTTCATTCATTTCTTCTGCTAATAAATGCATATACCCCTTAGCATGTTGTCGAACTTCGTTATAGGTTCGTTCTTTTTCATCCACTTTACGGAAATAATCAACATAGATTTTTAGTTCTTGATTTAGTTGTTTGGATTGTTCAATCGTTTCTTTCAACGCCTTGTATTTTTTGAACTCTGCTCGTCGATTCTCGAAGGTTTCAGCAAATCCTTGTTCTTTAAAACCATCCATCGCATTTTCAATTGACGGTATTAAGAGACGATTAACTAAATCATCGGTTTTACTACATTTATCGAAAAATTTTTCAACATCACCTTCTCCACCGTTAATCTTAATAATATTTTCCCATTCGGAATGGATGATTTGGTAGTGATTTTCTATATAATTTGTAAAGCTTTTAATAGATTTCGAGAACGTTTTGGCATTTAAGCTATTGCTTTTCTCCATATATGCATAATAATCCGCCATTTCACCGCGATCACTCGGTCGGATTCCTTGTGCTGTTTTTTGAACAAAGGGAATTTCAGTTATACTTTGTGCATCGTTTTCTCCATACTCATACACATAGCGTAAGGAATCGATTCCATTTTGTTTCTTATGTAAAGTAACTGCTGTTACGACATAACGCCTAGGGTTTTCATTGATAATCCATTCTATCGCAATATGAGCAGGGCTTTCTTCTAAGTACAATGTATCTTTAATATCTCGATCTGCTAGTGTTGCATGAGGAATTACAGCTTGTACAACTGTTTGTATGAAAACAGTTTTACCTCCTCCATTTTCAAGAACTAAGGCTCCATTTAATCCATCAAACAAGAAGACTTCATCGTGATAGCGCTTTTGTCCATTCTCGTAAACAACATTTGTTAGACGAATTTTACTAATAGCTGGCATATGTATCCTCCTGTTCCTCAAATCCATATAAGAATTCTAGTATTCCCCTATTGAATTCACGTTCCATAAAGTATCTACCAACAATGACCTTTGTCTTTTCTGTTAGTGACACTTCATTTTGGCCTATGAATTCTACTAAATCGTACTCTTGTAAAAAACGTCTGACTGTATCAATGAAACTTAATCTACTCATTGTCCGACCTGTTTGCCTGGAGGCGGATTCTTTTAATTCGTCTAATGTTTCCCATTTTTCAATAATGGCAGACCATCTGTATGAGTACTCTTTTTCTAGTTTCTCCAATTGTTCTTGATCGTGTCTCTTTAAACTTTCAATACGATCGTTTACTTGCTGGACCCACACTTCATAGGTCATAAAATCTATCGTCGGTTCTGTCGATTGATAGCTATTATAAAAACTTCCAATTAGCACAATGCTGCATAAATACATTAAGTAAATATCACTGTTCGATGATTTTGACCCTAAAAATTGACGTTTAATATATTCGTTACTAATATGGAATGGAGATAGTTTTGTTCTAGGTATTAAATGAACTTCTTGTCCAACAGTAATACAATCTGCGTCTAATTTATCTACAAATTGATTCGTTAATGTATAGATCGCTTCATTTACCTTATACGTATTTGCTTTATCTCCCGAAATGACACCTTTTAACGCTAGTTCACGGTATAGTTCAAATGCTTGCTCTACTTCTTGACTATCAAATCTCACTTGGCGCTACCTCCTTAACTAAAGAAAATTGCATATTTTGAATTTCAAATCGCTCGTTAACTTGAATTCGATCAGGAAGTTCTTTACATATCAATGTTCTTCGGTGTATTAGTTCCATCACCTTGGCAAGTAAATGCAGGGATTCCTCTGATTGCACCTCAATTTGTGAAGTAACAGGGCTTTTTTGATGACATAGAATGAAAAAATCATAAAATTGGCGTTGTTGTAAGCGATGATCATTGCTAGATTGAAGTTTTTCAATCCATTCCTTCAATGTCCATTCAGATTCAGGTTCAAAAGCAGTCATCATATCTTGGAAAATTTCTTTATAGTAAGTTCGGATAATTCTAGCATATTGTTCTTGCTCTTCTTCATCTGTTACTTTTTCAAATGTTTTACTCGTGTGTCCCTCTTCTGTCTCGCTCCATGATTGAGGTGAGAACACTGTTAGAAATGACCAAGTGTTAAACTGTCCTAATGGTAGGAAAGGTGCCATAATCCCTTTCAAAGACTCAAGAGGATATGGTGTGCTCACGATTTTGGATGTCACCTCATTATCAAAGTTAAAAGAACTTACTCCGATATAGTACAAAGCTTCTTCTGCCGATTGTAGGACTTGTGTTTTTAACTGCAGGCTTTTATTTAATAATTGCTGGTGTTGGTGGTGTACTTGATGTAATGCCTTCTCAACTTTTAAAAGCATTTCAAATGCACGGGCTTCCTGATTTTCATCTGCTAAGTTATAGTAGTTTTGTTTAGTTTCATAGACAAATTGGTGAAGTTCTTCGAATTCTTCATTTTCACGATTTAGGCGAAAATTCCGATCTTCAATTACTTTCATAAACTTGTTTTGTGTTTCAATGGAAACAACGTTGCGCTTAATTTCATGTTCGATTTTATTCATTCTTTCATAAATGGTTTCAACATCCATACGCATTTCATTAATTTGACGTAAGGCACCAACAAACTCTCCCTTTTCTAGAAGTTTGCGCAGCATCAATTGGTGAATTGATAACTGAAACTCCTGGAAATACTCTTTTGTTGCAAATACCAGTTCTAAGCCGTCATCATCAAGCGCATAGAATTGTCGGTTTGTTTGAATATCAAAGTCGTTGGTTTTTATGTAATGAAAATCAATCGAATCCTCCGTTTGTAATTCGAAATTATTAAATGAATAGGACTTTCTTTGCCCACCGGTTGGTCTAAATACAGCTAAAATTATTTTTACGATGTCTTCAAACTGGGAATCAGATAATGCATACGTGTCTTTACTTATACTTTTTAGAAATTGTGCAATTTCAATTACACCAATACGTTTTTCTCGTATTAGCTTCATTTCAAAAAAGTAGAGTAAAACAAATAATCCAAAACTACGTAAATCAACTCGTACTTCATTTAAATCTTTAAAAGTTTTCCGGTCTAGTTCAAAAAGTGAATCGAATAATAATACGCGTTTCATACGTTCGTGACTATCTTTTATAATGGTTTCACTTAGTTCTATGTCCAATTCGATTCCCTCCAAACTTGTTTTAATTCTTTTGAAGAAAGAACTTCTTGTGGCCAATATTTCTGATTTTCAAGTGTGATATTTACCTTCTCTTGTTGAATTGAGTCAAAATAACTAAGAAATTTCTGTATTGCTTCTTCGGAAGGTTTTTGTTTTGTTTTCAATGTTGTAGGTGTTTTATCAATACACTCAGCATAAAAAGGAATAGCTAAATGAACATCAATTATTTGTCTTAATTTGTACCAAATCTTAATCCCTTCCCAATCTAAATCTCCAAAGTAGTAGAACTTATGGCGAACACGGTCCAGTGGCAATTGTTTATGGAAGTAATCAATACTACTAGTTATTTTGTATCCTTGTCCGTAAATAAGTGTGGTAAACTGAGTATCTAGAATTGCTGTCGATAATCCATCGAAGGTTGTTTTGTTTTCAACAATAAGATGGAGATGCTTATCACTTGTTACTTTTTGGGGATTAATAATAAATGCTACTGGGTCACTAACAGGAGTAATTTGAAGTGCATCCCATATATTTAATCTTTCTAATATCTTTTGTCCGCCTTTTTCTTGGATCCATTTTTCATCTCCTACTAAAGCAAGACTTCGTTCAGGGGCAGGTACTTCATTATTAGGCAAACCATTTGTTTCAATATATGTATTGATTTTTTCAATATAGGGATAATCATTTTCCCACACTTCTGGTGGTAGGTGAAAATATTCATCGAGAATGAGGAGTTTATGAAGTTTAAATCGTTTTGTTTCAATATCTTGATAAACGTCTTTTTTTAACAGAGCTTTGTTAATACGATATTTATAGGCTAACGATGGGACTTTAAGATTTCTAGGTGTTGATTTTCCGGCAATGAGGATTCCTTCTTCTTCAAGAGCTAAAATTTTCGAGCTAAATTGCTCATAAGAAATATTAGGTTCTGCAAACTGCTCTAACTGGTCTAATGTTATAAAACTATTTTTGAACCTTGAGATTTTACCACGCATGTAAACCACTTCCTATTAGCAAGATATGTTTAGTAGATTTTAAATACCTAGTTAGAAGAAAATAAAAAGGTATCTCATAATATTCTTAAGCTTATTATTTACCTCTATTAATTCGATTATATACTACCATTTACCTAGCTACTATCCACAATTTATTCCTATACGATATTGTTTGAAGTTGTTTGAAGGTATAATAGAAAAAAAGAAATGAGCAACATTTTTAATAAATTATTATAATAACCCATAAAAAAATAGCCCTCCTTTTGGTTTGTATGTAGGGAGGGTTAGACATATATAATCCATAGAGCCAAGCCTCAAGACTTATTGTTTTGAGTACTTGATGTTAGGGCAGTTATTATAGTTTTAATTCCGTCTATTCGTAAAAAGGATTATCTATTTAACTAGATGTATGAAAATTTCCATAAGGGTTCAGTCTTTCGATTTATCCTTTACTGGAAAACCAGATTTCTTTAAATCCGCTTTCAACTTATTCTTATCGTTATTTTTATAGTACTGGTCAATTTTCTTTTCCCAGTTGTTAATCTTATTATCTTTTTCTTTTTTATTAAACAATGTTTTCACTCCTCAACATGTTTATTAACATGATGGAAGAGTGGCAACAATTTTATACAAGTTTATTAAAAAATTTATAGTTTTACAGCTACTGCATTATTATTTTTTTCTATTAGTGAATGATCATCAATAGTACATGCAACTTCACCATAGTATGCAGATACAGACTGTGATACTAGTTCGTGGTTAAATCCAGCAGCTTGTAAGTCTAACTTCAGCGCTGTTGCGTCTCCATTATCGTAATAATCATTCATTCGATCTATCCATTTCGCAATTTTACTCAATTGTTTTCACCTCATTGTTTACATTACTTTTGATAAGCGGGAAACAATTCTTTTATCTCTAATAACAAACTGTTTTTCCGTTCTGAAATGTCTTGTTTTAGCATATGGCGATGTTTTATTGTTAGAAAATAACGGTGGGTAGATATTATGCTTATCTTTATATACGAAAGTCTTAGATACCATAACTAAATCTAGTATTCTTGATAAATAGTTACAAAAATAAGCATCGCTATATTCACCGATCTCAAGTTCCTTCTCTTTAAGTTGCTTATCCAGGCGCTTCATTTCATTAAAGAAGAAATCTTGTTGCTCTCTAAAATCAAGATCAAGAAAGTACTCTTCATCATATGTTACAGAACATTTAAGAACTGCCCAGTTTTGGCCGAAATACTTTTTGCTACGTGTTACCTTCATTTTCGCCCAGTGCTCTGCTTGTTTTAGGTCATTGTAAAAATAGAATCCATCACCCAAATAATGCTTGTCTCCATAGGATTTAAATTTATCTAATAACATACCTTCTTCAATAATTTCAGTAATAGCTTTCTCTGTATTACCATGATATAGGATCATTCTTTTTACCATTCAATCCATGCTCCATAGAGAATAATAATTACCAATATATTACCACTTCACAGATTTTTTACAATAAATCTAGCAAAAAAAAAAAACAATGCAGAACGTAAATTATTGAAACAGCCTGGGAAGATTTGATTATTATAT
>DATMFE010000100.1:0-3331 GCA_035556295.1 Ureibacillus sp. | reverse complement strand
CCACTTATTCCTTCTATGATTGCAGGAACTATCTGGATTTTAGGGGTTTCCTATTTTCTTGGACGACGCGAGCGTAAAAGACTTGGAGTTATCAATATAGATACAGAATTTAATAATGAAATTGCTGCAGCTCTTGATGTAGGAATGGATGCGTCAATAAAACGTCCGAAATTATTTTGGTTTAACTTAGTCCTAACACTTTTACTTCTAACTGCGCTAGTTCTAGGGTTTTTACCGTTACCAGCCTTGTTTATGATTGGTTTTGCTATCGTGATGATTGTTAATTATCCAAATTTACAAGATCAAAAGGAACGCTTGCATGCTCATGCAGGGAATATATTAACGGTGGTTTCCATGATATTTGCTGCAGGTATATTTACTGGGATTATAGATGGAACAGGTATTGTTAAAGCTATGGCGGATACTTTAATAGCAGTTATTCCTGATGCTCTTGGCCCAAAATTAACAGTAATTGTTGCCCTTATAAGTATGCCATTCACATTTTTTATGGCAAATGCCCCCTTTTATTTCGGGATTATTCCTATTATGTCTGAAACGGCTGCTCACTTTGGAATCCCTCCACTAGAAATTGGTCAAGCTTCTTTACTAGGGCAACCCTTGCATCTATTAAGTCCACTTCAAGGTTCTATTTATGTCTTAGTAGGACTCCTTGGCATTGATATAGGTGACCATATTCGCTTTGCTGCCAAGTATGCCATTGGGACAGCGTTAGTTATGACGATTGTAGCTGTATTATTTGGAATACTATCTATATGAATGATTTATGAGAACATAAAAAAGAGAGAGCTGATTCTTCAAAACAGCTCTCTTCTATATATTTAACTTTAAATTACATTAAAGATTGAAATATAACATAAGCAAATCACTAATCAATCATGACTGATACAGTATCTCCGTTTGTCAATTTGATCTCAACAGTTTGGACATTAAATTTATGTTCAATTGCTTGAATAATAAGGGGGATGTCTATATCCGCGAAATTAAAAAATGGTGCCTATGTAATCCCACTTAAGGTTTTAAATCAACTCCATCTTTTCGCCTTTTCAAATAAATATTGCACTCCATATAACAAATATGCTTTGTAATGAAGGTAGATAAAAAATTGAAAATGACTTAATCGGTTTAAACTTACAATTTTCAACCTTTTAAGAACATCAATAAAGTAAAAAGCAAAGATTCCATCAACTATAACATTCAGTAATATAAACTTTTTAAAGTTGCCATACGAAGATTTAAGCAGCCACATTGAAAGAGGCATATAAGGCCCAATGCTAAAAGGAAGCTCATCCTTTATAAACGAATCTTTTTTATCATAAAATTTCCACCATTTCTTCTGATGGCCATACAAATGATTAATAATTTCAAAGATAATAATGAAAATCCCTGCTAACGAATAACGTCTTATGCTGCGTTTTCCTATAAATAACAACGACAACCACGGGATTGCTATTATAGATAGGTTAAATCCTAAGTGTTTTCTTGATATCATAAGCGAACTCACCTCAATGTACTTTATCTAGTTCTTCTTATAATGTCCGCCTATTATAAAAAAAACACAGACCATCCAATGGTCTGTGTTTTTTATTAATGTGCTTTTTGTTCAACATTGACTCTCTTGATAAAGAACGAGATAACCAATCCAACAATGGAAACAATGATCGCAAAGATGAACGCATGCTGAACACCGTTGGTAAAGGCAAGAATTTGATTTAATGGATCCATTTTATCTGATACCGTCTCAAGGAAGCTTCTTGAACCTGATGAAAGAATGGAAATTCCAACAGCTGTTCCAATTGCGCCAGAAACCTGCTGCAAGGTGTTCATAATCGCTGTTCCATGCGGGTACAGCTCAGGTGGAAGCTGGTTTAATCCGTTTGTTTGAGCCGGCATCATAATCATCGAAATGGCTATCATAAGCGCAATGTGCAGAGCAACGATAAACCCTGTTGACGTTTCCAGCGTTACGGTTGAGAAACCATACATGGTGCCGGCTACAATCACAAGTCCAGGGATAACTAACCATTTAGGGCCAAAACGGTCAAATAACCCGCCCATAACCGGTGAAAGAATTCCGTTAATCACTCCTCCAGGAAGAAGCATTAGGCCAGCAGCAAAGGTTGATAAAGCTAGTGATGTTTGTAAGTATAGGGGTAAAATCATCATCGCAGACAATAGTACCATCATACAAACTAGAATTAACAGAAGACCGATTGTAAACATCGGATACTTAAAGGCTTTAAGGTCTAACATTGGCTCTTCCATCTTCGTTTGACGAATAGAAAACGCAACTAACGCAATAGTTCCAATCACAAGAGTTAGAATAACCTGCAGACTTCCCCAGCCTCCACCTTCTCCGGCACTGCTAAACCCGAATACGATTCCTCCAAAACCTATTGTTGAAAGAACAACAGAAATCATATCGATTTTTGGCTTTGTTGGTGTGGTAACGTTCTGCATAAAGAAAGCTCCAAATACTAAAGCAACAAATAACAGTGGAAGTGAAATCCAGAAAATCCAGTGCCACGTTAATGTTTTTAAGATTAAGCCTGATACGGTTGGTCCAACAGCTGGCGCAAACATAATAACAAGGCCGATAATCCCCATTGACTTTCCACGTTTATGCGGCGGGATAATAACAAGAATCGTGTTAAACATAAGCGGTAAAAGTAAAGCAGTTCCCACGGCTTGCACGACACGGGCAATCATCAGTACCCCAAACGTTGGTGCAATAGCCGCAATAAATGTTCCAATGATGGAACAAATGAGAGATGCTATAAAAAGCTGTCTGGTCGTAAATCGCTGAAGAATAAAGCCTGAAATAGGTACCAGAATTCCTAACGTTAACAGATACCCTGTCGTCAGCCACTGTGCGGTTGTTTCGTGAATGCCAAATCCTGAAATTAGCTCCTTTAGCGCCATATTTAAAGCTGTTTCACTAAATAAACCAATAAACCCGGCAATAAGAAACGACGTAATAATCGGCAGCACTTTGATGTTAGAGCTTTCGGCTGCTGTTTGTTGATTACTCATATTAAATTGTCTTCCTCTCTTTTACATACTCTTTTTAGTAAAGTTTTCTATCTTAATGATAAGTTGATTAGCAGACAAACAATGCATATTGATATAAAGATTAGGGATAGATTTAAGGCATTATGTTGACTAAGCTTTCTCTTTCTCTTCTCTTTTGACCGAAGTGCTTTTTGTCTTCTAAATTCGTTTCTTTCCACAGATACCTCTCCATTTCATTTCTAAATCAACTTTAGAAACCTTCCTATGTAAACTAATTTCCATTCATAATATGGAATTTTTA
>DATMFE010000099.1:0-1823 GCA_035556295.1 Ureibacillus sp. | reverse complement strand
TTTTTGTAAACGATGATCAGGTACTTCTACAATACCGACATTTGGGTCGATTGTACAAAAAGGATAGTTAGCAGATTCTGCACCCGCTTGTGTAATTGCATTAAACAATGTCGATTTACCTACGTTCGGCAAACCAACGATACCAGCTGTTAAAGCCATTTATCTTCACTCCTCTAAATTACGAACTTAAACCTTTCCCAATTATAGATTTCACACTATAAAAAGACAAGCCTATTCCTAGGGTAGACTACACTATCTCCATAAAAAAAGCATGATTATTCCTCATGCTTCAATAAAACTTTTTTCATTTTTTTAACAAATTCTCGTCTTGGCAGCATTACACTATGGCCGCATCCCTCACACTTTATACGAATGTCCATTCCTAAACGGATAATCTTCCACTTATTCACACCGCAAGGGTGCGGCTTTTTCATTTCCACAACATCATATAGTGCAAATTCTTTCTCTTCCATGCTCACACCGATCCTTCCTCGCCACTATTTAACGTCGATTTTATGCCAAACTCATCTAAAACAGGCCTTAACTCTTTCCTAATCAAACGACTTACTTCATCTTGCTTTGTTGGTTTCGTTTCCGTAGTAATTCTAAGAACAATTTCACCCGAGTCAAGTATTTCACTTTCCTCCAGTTCCAGTACTTTCACAATTTCATCTACTTTTCTTTCTAACTGGCTTAATTTCTCGTATATAAGCTTCTCAGCTAATTCAAGCCTATTATCATTTGCGATAGTCATATCTACAATAGACACGCTATTTAAAATCGAGTAGTTCGTCACTTGAAGGATGCTTCCATTCGGAATGAGATGTAACTCTCCTGTCTTACTTTTCAACTTTGTTGTTCGCAGTCCGATTTCAAGGACTTCACCTTCAAACGTATTAATTTTAATATAATCTCCTACGGAAAACTGATCTTCAAAAATAATAAAAAAACCGGAAATTATATCTTTCACCAAGCTTTGCGCTCCAAAACCAACAGCAAGTCCAACAATCCCTGCTCCGGCAAGCAATCCTTTTACAGCAAATCCACAGTACTCTAGAATCATAATGGCAGATATAAAATAAATTACGTATGTAATAATATTTTCTAGTAACTTTAATAATGTCGTTTCTCTTCGTTCATTTGTCCGAAGTGGACTTTTTGCTCGAACAAGAAAAATATTACGAAGTGTCTTTTTTGCCACTGTAATTATGACCTTTGATAACACCAATACAAGGATAATTTTAATAATCGTGTCTGTTAGAGCTATCCACGTCGCCTCGTTTGAAATTTTATCCATAAATTGATTATACATACGCGCTGAATAATCCATGCATTCCCACCTATCTCTTTCAATAAAACGATCTATATTATTTTATCATCAATAAACTCTTTTTCTACAAAAAGCTATACACAATAACATATTAAAACGATATTTTTTTATAAGTGTGCAGGAATATATTGGGATCCCCTTTAATATATATTATAGGATATTCTTAATAAAGAACCATATACTTCCGCTTAACACCCCTCATTTTAACTACTTGTACGTATAATTTTCCATTTTTCACCGTATACTGATTACTAATCATTTTAGAAAGGAGTGGGGCCTATGACGATAAATTCTAGTATATTTAATCATGACAATAGACTGAGCCGCATTCTACACGAGGACTCAGATGCATCATACAAAATATCGAAAGAATTACTAAATCTTCTTCCTAAAGAAAAACTCCAACCCATTGTCTTTGTATGCATCGGTACAGATCGTTCAACAGGTGATTCTCTTGGCCCACTAGTTGGCACACTTTTAAAAGAAAAAAAGA
>DATMFE010000098.1:0-2393 GCA_035556295.1 Ureibacillus sp. | reverse complement strand
TATTGAAAATAAAGTTTTCAATATTACATTGACAAGAATGCGAATCCTGCTTACAATTGAAAACGATTATCAACATCAAGTAGGAGGAGACACCGTTATGTCTAAGGGGAAAATTAGTCTGAAAATTAAGTTAACATTTGTGTTTATTTTAATTTTGTCAACATTATTAGTTGGTTGTTCAAATAATAATAATGGGGAATCAACATCGAAAGGCAGTCATGATAATATGCTTACGATTGCTTGGCCGAGAGACGTGGGGGAAATGAATCCACATGTCTACAACCCTTCACAATTATTTGCTCAATCTATGGTGTATGAACCATTAGTAAGCTATCAAGCTGGCGGTAAGATAAAACCAAGTCTAGCTAAGTCATGGGAAATCTCTGAGGACGGTAAAGTATACACGTTTCATTTGCGTGAAGGTGTAAAATTTTCTGATGGGACAGATTTTAATGCAGAAATTGTTAAAAAGAATTTTGATACTATTTTGAATAATGCTAAATTACATAGTTGGTTAGGTTTCATTACGAAAGTCGCTCAAACAGAAGTAGTGGATAAAAATACTTTTAAATTAACGTTGACTGAACCATATTACCCAACAATTCAGGAGCTAGCTGTAGTTCGACCAGTTCGCTTTTTAGGTGAAGCTGGTTTTCCTAAAGATGGTGATACTTCAAAAGGGATTGTTAAACCCGTAGGTACAGGTCCATGGATTTTAGAAAAGTATAAAGCTGACGAATATGCTATTTACAAACGCAATGAAAATTATTGGGGAGAGCTTCCAAAAGTAGCAAAAATCAAAGTGAAAGTTATTCCGGATGCGGAAACGAGAGTGCTGGCATTTGAAAAAGGTGACTTGGACATGATTTATGGAGAAGGAGTTATCAGTCTAGATACGTTTAAACAATTAAAGTCTACTGGAAAATATGAAACTAGCGTTTCTGAACCGATTGCAACAAGACAGCTTGTTATGAATACAAAAACAGAACAGCTTTCAGATGAACGTGTACGTGAAGCGCTGCATTATGGTTTTAATAAAGATGCAATGGTTGAAGGAGTTACTTCAGGTTTAGAAGAGGAAGCAGACCATATCTTACCTGCAAATCTACCTTATACTAACGATATTGATGTTAAGTCAGTAGGCTATGATGTAGAAAAAGCAAAGGCACTATTGGACAAAGCAGGATGGAAACTTCCTAAAGGAAAAACGGTTCGTGAAAAAGATGGAAAATTGCTTGAAATTGAGCTAATGTATGATTCAGCAGAATCCATTCAAAAGGCAATGGCAGAAACTCTCCAATCTGAATGGGCGGCAATTGGTGTGAAATTAAACATTGTGGGCGTTGAATTAGCAGACCAAGTTCAAAGATTTAAAGATAATAAATTTGATATTAATTTCTTTAGTAACTATGGAGCTCCTTATGATCCTCATACATTTTTAAACATTGTCGCATCAAAAGGATATGGATTTAATGAAGCTATTTCAGCATATCCAAATAAAGATGAGTTAATCAAACAAATGGTGAAGGTTCCTCAAACAACAGATGAAAAAGAACGTCAACAGCTTTATGCGTCTATTTTAAAGTCGCTACAAGATCAAGGAGCTATTATTCCTGTTTCTTATATTAAGAAAACAGCCATTTATCAAAAAAACGTAACAAACTTTAAGTTCCCTGCTAATCGTGACGAGAATCCATTCACAGGAATTAGCATCAAACAGTAAATAGCAGGAGGTTTTCATGGGCAATTATATACTAAAACGAATTATGTCCATCATTCCAGTTTTTCTTTTGGCTGCACTTCTCACGACTGGCATGATTCATCTTTCACCGGTGGATCCAGCTGAAGCTTATTTAACAGCAGCACACATCCAGCCGACTGATGAGATCTTGGCTCAAAAAAGACATGAGTTTGGTTTAGATCAGCCATTCTTTATTCAATATGTAAACTCTATTATGAAGATATGCCAACTTGATTTTGGCATATCTTATGTTTCAAATAAGCCCGTTTGGAATGAAGTTATATATCGAATACCAGCTACCGTTCAACTAGCCATAGCGAGTATATTAATAGCGGTGTTTGTCAGCGTGCCTCTTGGGTTTCTCGCAGGAGTAAAGAAAGGCAGCGTTATTGATCATTTTAGCCGTTTACTCTCCTTTTTTGGTGCGTCTATTCCAACTTTTTGGCTAGGCTACATACTGGTTTTTTTCTTTTCTGTTAAGCTTAATCTTTTTCCAGTAGAGGGAATCGGAACATGGCAGCATCTTGTACTGCCTTCCATTACGCTAGCTCTTCCTTTAATAGCAATGTATACAAGATTGTTACGTGCGAGTGTTCTTGAAAACTTGCAACAACCATATGTGCTATTTGCTCGAACTAGAGGACTTAAAGAA
>DATMFE010000097.1:0-4514 GCA_035556295.1 Ureibacillus sp. | reverse complement strand
GTTTTTACAGGAGCAACTGAAATTGCTCCCGTTCGAAATTCTATGATTTACGCGATGATTGTCTATATCATTATACAGATTACAGCAACTCCTATCTGGCATAATCATGGCCTATGGCTGGCTTTCATCATCTATACTATGGGGCGATCAGGGTTCCTAGTTATGTACACTCCTCAATTAAATAAAAAATTGTTACAGCTAAAGGGAGAAGGCTGAAAAATTTATAACAAAATAGCGCCAGTTCATTCATGAGGGAATCCTTCAAAAGCGGATATACTAACGGTGCTGCTACTATCCTAAATAGATGGGTTATTAAGAAAGTAGCCAGGGAGGACGGCCTCCTTTCTTAATAAAGGTGTGTTAAATGATTAGTGGATTTTTATCTAAGTAAAGCAAGAAATAAGCAAGCCGCCAAGTGCTTTTTTAAGAAAGCTTTGGCTTTTTTATACGTTTCCAAAGTTTAATTCTCTTTTACAAACAATTGTCCTTGCTCTAAAAATATATAGATTTCTACTAAGAAATAAAAAATTCGTTATCTGTCCCCACTGAATAAAAAAATTCCATTCATCATCTTATAATAAATTTCTTTATTGAAAACAGCAATACGAATCTAACGGATTCGTATTTTCCAGTGACATTCAAAATACTTCCCAAGCAATAGAAAGAAGAGGTTTTGAACGTTTATAATTAGGTTAAACATAAGGTAACAAATTATTTTTTATTTATTCTGTATATTTAAATTATTCGTTCGTAGTGGTACAATAAAATGATGGAAAGAAGATATGATGCTTCTTTCTTAATAAAGGATGAAGAAATATGGATATTAAGACTCAGCAAACAAAGCTGGCGAATAATGTGGGCAAATTGTTACGAGATAACTTTGGAAAAGGCCCTGAGGCTGTTCATGTTACGATATATGAACCTTATGTTGTTATTTATGTCAGTGGCTTCGTATCACCTATGGAGCAAGTACTGTTAAACCAAAATGAAGAACTTCAGGTTATGACTACAAGAGAGCTGTTGGTAAAGACTCTTGAACCTCAAATCACTGGGCAAATTAAAGGGATTACAGACCTCGACATACAGCACTTATATTATGATTGGAACTTAGATCACCACTCCGGAATTTTTGTGGGAGTGTGTCTGGACGATTTGAAAGCCGATTTGACTGAGGGGGACCCTTACCCAGGAAAACAAGCAATTCATGATCGAATTATAAAGATGAGTGAGATTGCCCAAAAAGGACCTGAAAAAATTTCTTCATATAAATTAAGCGATCGTACATTGGTCATCGTACGCGAGGGAATACTGGTGGCTATTGAAAAGCAGCTAATTTCGTTAGGTTTTGATGACACCTTACGCATCTCTAAACGTCCTTTGGAAAAAGGAATCTTACGACAAAACGATGACTATGATGAGATATTAAATGCGGACATTCTTGATATTTTTGTAGATTGGGATTTTGAAAAGGATAATAGTATTATTACACTTATCTTAAAACCAAAAAATTAATGAGGCAGTAATGAATTGGACACACTGTGCCAAACATAAGCCGAGGAAGCAAAGGACATACCTTTTCTTTTTCGGCTTATTTTTGTTGTCTAAAAAGAGTAAGTCCTTTTGTAACGGAATAATCCCCTAAAACAGCACCTGAAAATAGGATGTGCCAACAGAAAGGATTTGGTCGGGATGGCTGATAATCATGAGATTGTATTGTTTATGAAAGAGCTTCATCGATTGTTGCAGGATTACCAAAAGTATGACAATGAATTACACAAAGAAGAAATTAGCAAGGATATACTACTTTTAAGTACCATTATCTATGGAAGTAAAATTGGAATTTTAAATAAAAGAAGAATCTTTAAACACAGGAAATACAAAGCTAAACAGAAACCAATCTATTAAAGTTATACTAGTATGCCTCGTTTACACTTTATAAAAAGTGAATTCTTATTGCCGAAAATGATCTTATGAGGAAGAAGGATTTTTCATAAAACATCACGAATAGTATACCTTATGAAACTAGAAACTAGGTGCACCATCTATGGATAAAACGAAACTGGAAAAAGAATTAAGTAGCTATATGGGAAGGTTACTTCGTGAAAACTTTGGAAGAGGTCCTGGAGGTGTATTCACCGTCATTTCTCCTCCTTTTATAACCGTTTATTTTAAAGCCTTTTTATTACCTTTAGAAAAGACTTTGTTAGACAAGGGACAAGTTATCTATGTTCAAAAAACACGTGATTTGTTAATGGAGACTCTAATTGAAGAGATAAAAGGATATATACAATTAAATATACATTTAGATATTGAAGAATTTTATTATGATTGGAATTTAGAGCTGCAGTCTGGGATGTTTATCATGATCCATTCGGATAAAGAAAACATAGCTAATCATTCCTATAAAAATCAGAAATTGCTGCATAAAGAAGTTGAGGAAGTAACTCAAAAAGCAGAAAAGTTCCCTCACAATGTTTCTTCTTATCTATTAGATCAGAGAACACTTCTTATAATCAGGGAAGGTATTATGGTAACTATAGAGAAAGAATTAGTTCAATTAGGATTTGAAGAAAACCTTACTTTGGCTAAAAGAAATCTCGAAAAAAGACTACTTCATGAACATAGTCAATCGTTAGAAGTAATTTTAGATTCAAAGGTAACAGATATACTAGTAGCATGGGACTTTCATAAAGATAAAAGTACAATTCTTCTGATTTTAAACCCAACTTCATAACGGCATTGATAAGCTAGGCACTGAACTAGATGTAGGCCAAAAAGAAAGGTTATATAACCTTTCTTTTTGGCCTATTGTTTTTTTACTACTATTAAAATAAAGAAAGTGGTGATAATTATGCTATTTCAATCGGATGAAAGAAAGGAACTTTTAACTGTTGAGATACACACGGAAGTGGATATAGTAGAAGCGCGTCAGAAAGGGCGAATGTTTTCTAACTGCTTAGGCTTCAGCGCACTTGATCAGGCCCGAATTATTACGACTATTTCAGAATTATCCAGAAATATATATAAATATGCCACTAACGGAAAAATTACAATGGAAATAATAGAGAAAAAACCTGAAATAGGACTCAAAATAATAGCTATAGATAAAGGACCAGGCATTAAAAATATTCAAAAAGCGCTAGAAAGTGGCTATACAACGTCAGGAGGGTTAGGCGTCGGTTTATCAGGGGTGAAAAAATTAATGGACGAATTCACCATATCATCTCAAGAAGACCATGGCGTTAACATCCAGGTTATAAAATGGAAAAAAAGAAATAAGTAAAAGGAACACAAGTTAAACTGTAAACATTTATCTACAACAGTAGGTAAAGATTTGTATAGATTTATCAGTAGCTAGACTGAAAAATCTATTTTTCATTAAGCACTATTAAGGTCAAGAAATTTTAAAAAGTTTAAGAAAGAACGGACTTCCTCTTTACAAAAGACTCCTTTATTGAATAGGAGATAGCTTCTAAAAACATCATCCCCTGATGATCCTGCTCTAGGATAAGGTTAAGATATTTCACATGCGTGAGTTGGTACCTTCAGCATGTGTTTCTCCTCTATTAACTCTTAGCAGTAGGACAAAAATGTTTCTTCGTAGTAGTCACAAGAGGCTTAGAAACATGAAAAAAAGGTGTAGAAAAGTATGAGCAATTGTATTTAATCGTTAAAATAATTGATCATAATCAAGCCTCAAAAACCATAGATTCTTGGAAATTATTAATAATGATAATTGTGATATAAACAGTGCAAGTATATAATTGTGTGAAAAAAGGATGGATACTATGCCGATTAATTCGTTTGAAAACTATCCGATGAGCTGGAAACCATCTGTTGATAAAACAAGAAAGCCTATTTACCAAGCCATTGCAGGACAATTGGAACAGGATATTATCAAGGGAGTTTTATTACCTGGAACAAAACTTCCTCCACAGAGAGAGCTAGCCGATTATTTAGATTTAAATTTGAGTACGATTTCAAAAGCATTTAAAGTGTGCGAGCTAAAGGGTTTATTAAGTGCTACTGTTGGAAGCGGTACATTCGTATCGTATGATGCGTTATCCAATGCGTATTTACTCGAAGATATAAAGCCTAGCCACTTAATTGAAATGGGCGCGACACTGCCAGACAATAATTCGTACGAGCCGCTTCTCCTTCAGCTAAAAGATATGCTACAAGAGACTGATTACGAAAAGTGGTTTAGTTACAGGAGGCCAGGTGAAAGTCTTTGGCAAAAAGATGCAGCTGTAAAGCTGATGAGAAGAGGCGGATTCAAAACAACAGTTGATCACATTTTATTTGCAAATGGAGGACAAAATGCAATTGCTGCAATACTAGCGAGTCTTTGTCAGCCTGGAGATCGCATCGGGGTTGATCATCACACTTATCCAGGTTTAAAAACGGTTGCAGCTATGCTTAGTGTGCAATTAGTACCGATAAAATCAAAGAATTATGAAATGAGTCCAACTGCTTTTGAATATGCATGTAAAAATGACAATATTAAAGGCATT
>DATMFE010000096.1:0-1740 GCA_035556295.1 Ureibacillus sp. | reverse complement strand
AATAAGCCCTAAACCAAATACAACAAAGGTCAGAATAACAACGAAAATAAATGGGTCCGGTAAATACCTCTGCATAACCCGATTGAAAAAAGATACTGCCGCTTTCAACACTTTATCCCCCTTTAAAAATTAATTACTTTTCTGTAATTTCGACACTTTTATTACAAATACCTTCTTTTCTGGAAAAATATTTTAAAAAAACTTCTATTATCCTACCATAATAAGTAATCGTTTATTAATGCAAATACAAAATAAGAGTCAATCCAAATGATTAACTCTTATTCTCCTTAATTTATATATGATTAGAGCTTCTGCGAATAAGCTAACTTAAAAGAAACGTTTCTTTATTACCGCTTTATTTCAAATAGAAATTTATCGACCTAAAATTATTCAGTAGTCCAACGCATAGCCCAACGCAAGAAATTGTGATAATCGAATAAATTAACTTAAAGTCTTTTAATACAATAATTCCGGCGATTATGATGAATAAATCAATAAGAAACATAACAATTCCAGGATTAATGCTTTTTGATTTTGAAATTAAAAGCGCTAATAAGTCGATTCCTCCGGGGCTGATATGTAGTCGAATCATGAAGCCAACACCAATTCCGATTGTGATTCCACCAAGAATGGCACTGATTAAGGTCGGTAGATGTACTACCCCATTGAGCGGTGTTAGCAAATCAATCATTGTCGAAGTAAAAATCAATCCAAGAATTGCATTAATGAAATAGGACTTATCGTATAGAAGAGATAGAAGGTATATCGGAGTATTAATCATGATGATGCTGTGCCCGACCTGAGTACCCCAAATATATTTAATTAACAGACTGATGCCAAATACCCCTCCATTTATTAGATGGAGGGGGAGTATAAATGTATTTAGACCAATTCCGATACAAACACTTGAAAAGAGTAAAACAACTAACTTTTTCATAAGAAGCATCCCCTTGTCCAAATCATTATCTTAAAACATATGAAGGGAATGCTCATATCATACGGATTAATGAGGAAGTGCCCCTACTCTTCTTATGAGTAAAGAGCAACCCCTACTAACCCAGAAAGAATAATGATATAGATGGGATGCCAACGGAATTTCAATAACAAAACAAGTGATAACCCAAAGATAAACAATAAGCTTACTGTATGCCATGAAACGTTTATCGTAATCAAATTATTCGAAAGAGCAAAACTTAATGCAGCATAGATAACTAAACTAGCGACAATAGGTCTTAATCCATAAAAAATCGATTGAACAATGGAATAGTTTTGTAGTTTAGTAAAAAAGGTCGCTACAATAAGGACCAAGATAATAGAAGGAAGCAAGACTCCGAGAGTAGATATGATCGCTCCTGCTATGCCCGCTGTAGAATATCCGACGAGAATGGCACTATTTGTTGCAATTGGACCGGGAGACATCCCAGCAATGGCGATAACATCGGTGAATTGTTGGGTTGTCATCCATCCGTGTTGGGAGGCTTCAGCTTCTATTACGGGGATCATCGCATAGCCGCCTCCAAATGATACAAAACCGATGACAAAGAACGTTCTAAATAGCTCCCATAATATCATCGCTTGCACCTCCCTTCTTAAATCCCTGCACCCATGAAATAATCAGGGTGGTTTTTATAATCCTCGTTCTTTTGTTCTAACTCCATGTTATATCCCAATTTTCTTTTAACAAACCTGCAAACAATTCCTGTTAAAGCACCAAGTAAAATGACGAATATAGGATGAATG
>DATMFE010000095.1:0-7691 GCA_035556295.1 Ureibacillus sp. | reverse complement strand
TCCCTTAGCAAATACAATTGAATAATTAAATGTATGTATTTGTTATTGTTAACTACCCTTTTTATTTTATAACCTGGCTGAAAAGCTAAGATTGTCCTACCATGTGTAAAGGTCCACTTCTCAGCTTTCCAACTATCTCCTAAACCAAATACAAATTCTTGATTGCAACACCTGATTTACTGCATCGGAACTTTGAAAAGCCCTTGTAGCGTTTTATTTATAGTGTAGGTGCTTTTCTACCTTTCTAGCTAATATGCAGCTTGATAAATAAGCTCTACAGGGACTTCAGTTATTTGTGCCATTTTTTCAGATGTCCAACTCATCTACAGATTGGAACATAATTATCCTCCTAGAATATTCTACCTAGATACTTAAAGAAGACTAAATAACATTTTATTTCTAATACAGGAGCATTAAAAAATTCAATTTTTCCTATATTGACGATATCACTGTATTATGTTTTAATATTCTCAATTGTCAACTTATTTATATTTAAGTTAACATTATTAGGAGGTTCTTATGAAAAAATGGACAACTTACGATCTTGCACTGATTGCTTTGCTTGCTAGTTTTATAGCGATTACAGGAGCAATTAAGATTCCTATCGGTATTCCAGGCTCAGAATTCCAGCTTTCTGCTCCTATTGCTGTAGCAATTGCGGCTATATTTGGATTCAAACGCTACCTTCTTGCAGGTATCCTTGCTAGTCTGATTTTATTTCTGCTTGGCATTCATAACCTATTAAACATCGAAATAGCGATGACTTTTCGAATCGTCGCTGGTGGAATAGTAGCTTTATTCGGAACTTCTCTTCCTGTTTTAATACTAGCGGGACCGATTGGGACTGTGGTTGCTCGCTTCGTACTTGCCTTCACTCTTGGCGTTCCTTCTGGTCCGTTGCTTTTAGCGGCTATTCCAGGAATGATTTTTACCGCTTTAACAGTATGGCCATTAAAAGAAGTGTTCAAAAAAATTAGTGAAAAACAAAGGAGACATCATCATGTTAAACGAGCTTTATAGCATTAGAATGAGAGCAGCCAAAGGAGGAGCCCATGAGCAAGGCGGTCGGCATATATCGGGCGGAGAGCGCCTCGGACAAAAAGAAGAACTACATAAATTAGCAACAGAACTGCTTACTAAATCACTTAATCATTCACGTGGTGATTGTGATTTCATTCAGTTAGTAATTGAAAAACTCCAAAATCAAGAAATCAAGACAATTAGCCCTCTCCCTGTTTCCACTGAACATGTACAAAACGTGACGGAAGGACGAAAAAAAGCTGTATCTCTTCTTTCATTCCTTGGAATTTCAGATGAAGCGATTACACAAGGGCTGAACTTTCTCAAACAATCAACACATCAAAGAGGTGCCATTATTGTAGACAGCCAAACCGGAAAACGGCTAGATCATCGAGAACTGAAAGGTGTACGGGTATCCCGAATGGATTGGCATACACAAAGTTGGAGTAACTGGTCTGCATTTTACCAACCTTTTACCTCTTCTCGTATTAGAGAGGCACTCGCTCTCGCTTCAAAGGTCACAGCTTCTCCTTATACAATAGCTGAATTATGCTGGTCTGATGACCCAGATTATATAACTGGCTATGTGGCAAGTTCTGCTACTGGTTATAAACGGATTACCCACTTAAAAAATATTGGAGAAAATTGTGGAGGACGCATCTTTTTTGTTAAACAACATTGTCCTCTAGATGACTATATTTCTTATTTAGAAACAACACCTGTCTGTATTACATATGAAAATGAAACCGAGCATAGAAGGGGGACAAGCTCATGACAGATTATCTTAACCAGGAATTACAGCAAATTCGAGAACAAGAATTATTTCGAACACTGCGAAGGATGGATGCAGCAAGTGATCCAGAAACAGTGCTAGAAGGAAAGAAGATTCTTCTATTTTCTTCTAATAATTATCTAGGTTTAGCCAATGATTCACGTATGAAAGAAAAAGCTATTGAAGCAATCAAACAATTTGGTACAGGAAGCGGCGGCTCTCGTTTAACGACGGGAAATCTTTCTTTGCATGAACAGTTAGAACGTGACATTGCCTCGTTTAAAGGAAAGGAGGCTAGCCTTGTATTTAGCAGCGGATTCCTAGCAAATGTCGGCATTATTTCTACTTTGATGAAGCAGGGTGATGTTATTTTAAGCGATTCCCTAAACCACGCTAGCATCATTGATGGCTGCCGCTTAAGTAAAGCTGATACGGTTATTTACAATCATGTTGATATGAACGATTTAGAGAAAAAATTACAAAATACAACCTCTTATCAACGAAGGCTCATTGTTACAGACGGTGTGTTCAGCATGGACGGAAATATTGCTCCACTCCCTGCTATCGTCTCACTTGCAAAAAAATACGGAGCTATGGTGATGGTCGATGATGCACACTCTACAGGAATTCTGGGTAAAACAGGTGCTGGTACAGCCGAATATTTTGGATTGACGCATCAGATTGATTTATTAATGGGAACGCTTAGTAAATCAATTGGCGCAGAGGGTGGATATGTCGCGGCATCTCAATCCCTCATTCAATATTTGCGCAATAAAGCTCGTACTTTTATTTTCCAAACAGCTTTATCTCCTAGTGTTATCGCTGCTAGTATAGAAGGAATTCGTATCATTCGTGAAGAAAGAGAAAGAAGCGTACGACTGCTTGAAAATGCGGAATTTTTACGGAACGGATTGAAAAAATCAGGTTTTACACTTGTAGATGGCTCTACTCCGATTCTTGCGGTTTTAATTGGTTCCGCACAAGATGCTATGCGTTTTTCCAAAAGATTAGAAGAAGAAGGAATCTTTGCTCCAGCTATTCGCCCACCTACAGTACCTGAAGGCATGAGCCGTATTCGACTAACCATAATGGCCACTCATCGACAGGAACAGTTGGAATATGCTTTACATACCTTTGTGAAAATCGGAAAAGAGATGAATTTTCTTTCTACAAAAAATGTCATGCAATCGAAATAGGAATCAAAAAGAAAGCATTTCCCTGTAAATAAGGAGGAATGCTTTTTATTTTATCTAAAATTAAAGGGATGATTAAATAACAATAAAAATACTATTAAAATAAATAATTATTTATTGTAAAACGATAAATTATATGTTAAATTCAAATTGAAAATAAATAAGTGAGGTGCTTTTTATGAAACAAGTTACAACACTGTTTTTAAAGATAGCTGTTATTTTTATTGGAATCCCAGTTCTTGCTTTGTGTATCTTTTTGGTGCCTGAGATAGGGAATATTGCAACACAATTGCTTCCAGAGTTTGCTTATATAAAATATCTCGTTTACATCGTTTTTTATGCATCGGCGATACCTTTTTACTTTGCTCTGTATCAGGCATTTAAACTGTTAAGATATATTGACAAGAGCAAAGCTTTCTCCGAATTATCTGTAAAAGCTTTAAAGAAAATCAAATACTGTGCCATCACAATCAGCAGCTTGCATGTGCTAGTCTTGCCGCTCTTCTATCTATTTGCGGATAAAGACGACGCCCCTGGTGTCATCTTTATCGGATTGGTTGTTCCTTTTGCTTCAATGGTAATTGCAGTCTTTGCTGCTGTTCTTCAAAAACTGTTAAAAGAAGCGATTGATATAAAATCAGAAAATGACTTAACGGTCTGAGGTGATCAACATGGCAATAATAATCAATATTGATGTGATGTTAGCGAAAAGGAAAATGAGCGTAACAGAACTTTCGGAGAGGGTTGGCATAACAATGGCTAACCTTTCTATATTGAAAAATGGGAAGGCAAAAGCGATTCGATTATCCACTTTAGAAGCAATTTGTAAGGCTTTAGAATGTCAGCCCGGAGATATTTTAGAATACAAAAGTGACGAAGACACCCAATAAGCAGAACTTACACATATTCAGAAAAAACTTTTGGAGGCACCAATCATGAGAACACTAAAACAACTCGTTCGTTTTGGTTGGGAGCAGGCCCTATCGTGTTTGTTTCCTGTCATTATTTTTGCCTCTTTGGCTTTTACACAAATCATGCCACTTCCCTTCCTGCCGCGGTATGACTGGCTGCTCATCATCTGCCTTCTGATGCAGTGGTACATGGTGCGTTCTGGGCTTGAAACACGGGATGAACTAAAGGTTATCACATTGTTCCACCTTATCGGACTTACTCTTGAACTTTTCAAGGTACATATGGGCTCCTGGTCTTATCCAGAGGAAGGATATTTCAAAATTTTTGGAGTGCCTTTGTATAGTGGATTCATGTACGCAAGTGTAGCGAGTTATCTTTGCCAGGCATGGAGGCGGTTGAAGGTTGAACTGGTTAAGTGGCCACCGTTTTTGGTAGTTGTACCTCTTGCAGCTGCGATTTATTTGAATTTTTTCACTCACCATTATTGGATTGACGTTCGTTGGTGGTTATCTGGACTTGTAATGCTCGTCTTTTGGCAATCATGGGTTACATACGAAGTTGATGGAACTCGTTATCGTATGCCTCTCGCACTTTCTTTTGTACTTATTGGATTCTTTATATGGATAGCTGAAAATATCGCAACGTTCTTTGGAGCGTGGAAATATCCAAACCAAACCGAAGCATGGAGTCTCGTTCATCTAGGAAAGGTAAGTTCATGGCTTTTATTGGTAATTGTTAGCTTTCTTATAGTAGCGACGTTAAAGCAGGTGAAGGGAAGAAGTTCCACTAGGATGGAGACTAGTCAATTTTTATAACTGTTTAAGGATCTTTAGGTTGAAGTTCTCCTAGCGTACAAAATTCCGAATAAAATAAATTGGAAAAGGACACAGCATATTTGTTATATAAAAATATGTTGTGTCCTTTTATTTATTTGATTTGAGCCTTGATAAAACATTGTAGATACTCCCCATCTTTATCCTCTCCCCTGATTTCTCAGGAATATCCTTAGAGACATCCAAAAACTGTAATAGGCTATAAATAAATTAAGAAACAAAAAAAGAGCAGAGCTAATTAACAGCCCTACTCTCATTTACATTATTTAATTACTCCGCATCAAATACTCTTACTTCTTTCATTGTGTCACCATTTTTCATAGCTCTTGCAGTTTCAAGACCTGATGTTACTTTACCAAAGACAGTGTGGACTCCATTTAGATGAGGTTGTGGCTCATGAACAATGAAAAACTGACTAGAGCCTGTATCTCTACCAGCATGAGCCATAGATAAGCTGCCTGCTTCATGTTTATGAGGATTTCCCTCAGTCTCACATTTAATAGTAGTACCACTTCCACCCATTCCTGTACCTGTAGGGTCTCCACCTTGGCTTACAAACCCTGGAATTACTCTATGGAAAACTACTCCATCATAAAAGCCTTCATTAGCTAGTTTTTCAAAGTTAGCTACTGTGTTAGGAGCCTCATTAGGGTAAAATTCAAGCTCAATCTTTTCTCCATTTTCCATTACAATGTATCCCTTTTTAGCCATTCTGTTCATCTCCTTAAATTATGTATGTAAAACCAATCTATATAATATCATTTATAATTCAATAAAAAAAGCAGGGAGATTATCAAGGAGTTAACGCACTAAAAATCCCATTGACTATTATCAGAATATTCCCTATAATTGTTTCCATTATCTATCGAAGAGATACAACTAGATGGGAGATTAGTAAAATGAAAGATTTTTTCAGCAAGTTGTTAACTGGAATGAGCATCGGGATTGTTGTTTCGTTAATTCCAAATGCCCTATTAGGGGAAATTCTTAAACTATTAATTCCACATTTCCCTGCTCTACAACCTATTTTAGACATTACAGTCATTGTCATGAGCTTCTTACCTGTTATGATCGGGGTAATGGTAGGGATTACATTTAAATTAACCTCCATTCAAACAGCAAGTATTGGAATTGCAGCGATGGTTGGCAGTGGTGTTGTACAAAAAACAGCAGAAGGGGCATTTACGCTTAATGGAATTGGAATCGTCATTAATACCGGGATTACAGCTGCTTTAGCGGTGTTATTTGTTCAATTTATTGGTAATCGTTTAAAAGAATATTCCATTCTTTTAATGCCGACTTTTAGTATTTTAATACCAGGTATGATTGGTTATTCCATTCTACCATTTGTCAAACATTCTACTGGCTTACTAGGTGTCGCTGTTGCAAATGTAACATCATTACAACCTGTTTTAATGGGAGCACTTATTTCTGTTATTTTCTGTATCATTATATTATCACCTATTTCAACAGTAGGAGTTGCAACGGTTATTATGCTTTCTGGTATCGGATCCGGTGCAGCGAATTTAGGTATTGTAGCTGCGGGTGTCGGTCTAGCCATTGCTAGCTATAAAGCAAACTCACTCGGAACAGCATTAGCGCATGTGTTAGGTTCTCCTAAAATTCAAATGCGAAACTTTTTCATGAAGCCGAAAATCGCTTTTCCAATGTTAATCACAGCAGCGGTTCTCGGAGCTCTGGCCGGTGTATTAAATATTCAAGGAACACCTTATAGTGCTGGCTTCGGGTTATCAGGATTAGTCGGACCGCTTAATTATATAAATTTAGCTGACGGTGGTTGGACTACTAAAAATATCACTATCATGCTAAGTACATTCTTCATTATTCCAATTGGATTGAATCTTGTTCTAATCTACCTATTCTCTAAGAAATTAAAAATGATTAAAGCAGAAGATTATAAGTTACAGTTTGATTAATATCTTAAGCAGCTTCATAAAAGCTTGTAGACAACGCCTCCATACAGGTACAGGGTCTGTCTACAAGCTTTTTTTATATTAAAACTATGTAAATTTTCTATTAATCAAATTGAAAACGAACCATGCACTATGTTACATTTTATGAAAATTTGATTTTACCGTTGCAAGATTAAAAGAATGGAGAACCTCGATATGAACAGTAGATTTAAATCATTACTAGAAATACTCTTCGTTTCGACTAAACTTGGATTAACATCGTTTGGCGGTCCCGTTGCTCATTTAGGATATTTCCATGAGGTATATATTCGAAGAAAAAAATGGATGGATGAAAAAAGTTATGCGGACTTAGTAGCACTCTCTCAATTCTTACCCGGTCCAGCTAGTAGCCAAGTAGGAATTGGGATAGGAGTTATGCGCGCAGGAATTCTAGGTGGAATCGTAGCTTTTATCGGATTTACACTTCCTTCCGTAATTGCTCTCATACTATTTGCTATATTCCTTCAAGGGCTAGATACAGGAGAAGCTAGCTGGATACACGGATTGAAAATAGTAGCGGTAGCCGTAGTTGCACATGCTATTTTAGGGATGGCAAAAAATTTGACTCCTGATTTAAAGAGAAAAACCATTGCATTATTCGCATTAATAGGAACTCTTTTATGGCAATCCATTTTTACTCAATTAGTTGTTATTTGCACTTCTGCCCTTCTTGGTTATCTTCTATATAAACAACATACCAAAAGTGACGAAGAAAGTATCCAGTTCCCCATTACACGAAAAGTGGGAATCGTATGTTTAACATTATTCTTTGGATTATTGATTCTATTGCCTATTTTAAAGGAGATAACTGCATCTCACTGGGTAGCCATGTTTGATAGCTTCTATCGATCTGGTTCCTTAGTGTTTGGCGGCGGCCACGTTGTTCTCCCTTTACTAGAACGAGAATTTGTTCCCACTGGATGGATTAGCGAAGAAGCTTTCTTAGCTGGTTATGGTGTAACCCAAGCAGTACCTGGCCCCTTATTTA
>DATMFE010000094.1:0-39814 GCA_035556295.1 Ureibacillus sp. | reverse complement strand
TTTTACATCATCATAAGTAGCTTTTGTTGAATTTAATGTATATCTATAAAATTGAGTAATTTCCCCACTACCTAGTACGGATATATAAATATACTGATCAGCAATAGGGATATTATTTTCTTTTAGCACATATGAAAAATCATATCGAATAGGTTCGGTTAAAGGTTGATTTGAATAATAGTTGTAATTTGTATTAGAAGGATCTAGTTCATAATTCTTTCCGTTTGGTAATTTACCTAAAAATTCAGTTCCAATTTTTTCTGCTGTCTCTTTTGAGACTTTTGCTGGAAATAAAGCATCAGAAGTTGTAACTGGGGTATAGTAGAATGATTCAATTTCTAATTCATCCCCAACAAAAGTGACGCTTCCATAAACATCTTTGCCACTAATCATTTTTTGAAAGCTTAAATCATAACGGGTACGTTCATCATCAGGATAGTGATGAGCGTTACTTAATTGAAAATCACTTTCTGCTAAAAAATTAAATTGATTTGGAAATAATTCTTTTAGTTTTTTTATAAACGCTGTTTTAGAGAGAACTTTATCACTATTATTCACTTCAATTGCAACTCTATCATTTTGCCCTTCCATAGGTGATTGAGCATGTCCAATAGATGATGTTATACCAAGTGTTAAAGCAGTTGATGTGAAGAGGATGGCAAATTTCTTCATCTTTTTCAATATAACCCTCCTAAAATTCATAATTAGGAATTTACACAATTTCACTTAGATTCCCACTATTAGTAAATATATGCTCAAATCTATTAAATAATTAATATATGTCAGAATTTACAGTAAATTATCAAATTCTTAAAAAAAAACCTGTTAAATTCACAAATTTATGTGAATAAACAGGTGTTATGTTCTATGATTCATACTTATCTTGTAGTTCAATTTGACCCGAAATATCAATTCCTTGCAACGCTTGTGTCGCTAGTCTATCAGCTTCTGCGTTTAGTTTTCTTGGGACTAGTTCAAATACCGGTTCAATTCCTAATGTCTTCAACTTTTCATCAATGCGGTCAGCCCAACTTGCTAATTCTTTTTCATACGCTGGCCATTCACCGCTTATTTGATTTATGACCACTTGAGAATCACCAATAAATTGTACTGTTTGGTGATGAACATCCAATAAGTCCAATTCTACAATCGCTAAATGTAAAGCAGCATATTCCGCTTCATTATTTGAGGCAAGACCTTGTGCTGGAGCATTTCTACGTACTCGAAACCATTTTCCATTCTGTTCATAATAGATTGCAATCCCAAGACCAGCTTCTCTAGATTGTATATCATATCCACCATCAAAATACACTTTTACGTTATGTGGTTCTGTTTCCATTTCCTTTAAAAACTTCTTAATCTCTTTAGGCATCCAAGTACTGTCATGTTTATCATTATAAGTAAGATTTTTAGCTCTTCCTGTTTTTTCGATATCCTCCCCAATTGCCAGAGCATGCGCTGCAGGCATAAACTCCGAACGAAACGTTACTTCGATCCCATTTTTTGATTTATATGTCCATTCAATAAATAATTCCATGAGTAGCCCCCTTCTTATATGTATTTTACTACTAGTATACACATTCTTAAGTTCGTTATTGCTACCAACAAATAAAATGAAAGACCCCGAAATGCCACTTTGATTAAGTGACGCTTCGGGGCTTCAGTTCAGAGCTCAATCAATAACTCCGTTTATGATGAGTTTGACCTTTGAAAAATCAAACTAGATAACAACTGAATTGAATTAACGATTGTTGTTGTTATTGTTGTTGTTACGGTTGTTATTGTTATTGTTGTTGTTGCGGTCAAAGTCTGCTTCTTGAGCATACTCCTCGCGGTTGTTGTTATTGTTGTTGTTGTTACGATTGCGGTTGTTTTGATCTAGATCTTGTGCTAATTCTTCGAAATCGTTACGGTTGTTGCGGTTGTTGTTGTTATTGTTGTTTGCCATAATGTTATCTCACCTCCACGTCACTTATTTTGACTCTCTAGAACTTTTTTATTCAATTTTCATGCAAATAAATTTAACTTTAAAAAATTGCAAAATTTGAATACAACAATTGGTGTTAGGGTAGTCTTTTTTAAGATAAATAAGGAGGGTTCTATATGTTTGAAAAGAAATTAGCTCTTCACGAAACAATGGAGTTTCATGAGTTAATCAACTTTATGACAACGAGTTTATTAAAATCAAAAATGAGTCAAGGCATTGTATTTGATGATGATTTAAGAGCTCTATTAGACAAAAACGTAAAATTATCAACCCCTGCATTAACAGCGATGATTAAGCTCTATGACCATTCCAAATTAGAATATTAAGAGGTGTTTGTGGTGGAAGATTATTTAGATCCAATAAATTCAGTCAACATGCCTGAACTCACAGATTCAGGAATAGCACTTGAATTTTTATTAACTACAAAAACAGGTATTCGTAATATTGCCATTGCACTAACTGAAACTGCATCCCCTGCCCTTCGAAAATTAATGAAAACGCAACTTGATGTAATGTATGATCTATACGAAGAAACATGCGATTTAATGATAAAAAAAGAATGGTTAAAACCATATGATCTAGAGGGTCAAAAAGAATTGGATATTAAGTCAGCAAAAAATGCAATTGACATTGCAAAACTAGATCTATTCCCTAAAGACTTTAATCGAAAAGGACTATTCCCTACTCCGCCAAAAGAATAAATAGATAAGGGAGTTTTACACATGAAGGCTGTTACATTTCAAGGAATAAAAAATATAGAAGTAAAAAAAGTGAAAGCACCTGAACTAAAAAATTCAGATGATATTATTATTAAAGTGACCGCTTCAGCTATTTGTGGATCTGATTTGCATTTACTTCATGGCATGATTCCTAATCTAAATAAAGATTATATTATTGGTCACGAACCAATGGGAATTGTCGAAGAAGTAGGAAAAAATGTTACAAAAGTAAAAAAAGGTGACCGTGTAGTGATACCTTTCAATGTAGCATGTGGTGAGTGTTGGTTTTGTAAACATGACTTAGAGAGTCAATGTGACAATTCAAATGACAACCAAAAACATCATGAAATGGGTGGATTCTTCGGATATTCACATACGACAGGTGGTTATCCTGGTGGTCAAGCTGAATATATGCGCGTCCCGTTTGGCAACTTTTTACCATTCAAAGTTCCTGAAGATAGTGAAGTTTCCGATGAAAATTTAGTCTTATTAGCAGATGCAGCTTCTACTGCCTATTGGAGCGTAGATAATGCAGGTGTAAAACCTGGTGATACTGTTGTAGTCTTAGGCTGCGGCCCCGTAGGTTTACTTGCTCAGAAATTTGCTTGGTTAAAAGGTGCAGATAGAGTCATTGCGGTTGATTATGTTGGGTATCGTTTAAAACATGCAAAACGAACAAATAAAGTTGAAATCGTCAATTTTGAGGATCATGAAAATTGCGGTGAATACTTAAAAGAAATCACTAAAGGTGGCGCAGATGTGGTTATTGATTGTGTTGGGATGAGTGGTAAAATGACACCTCTTGAATTCCTCGCAAGTGGATTGAAACTGCAAGGTGGAGCAATGGGAGGCCTTATCATAGCTAGTCAAGCAGTTCGAAAAGGCGGAACTATACAGGTTTCAGGAGTATATGCTGGACGATACAACGCTTTCCCTTTAGGTGATATTTTCCAAAGAAACGTAACGATTAAAACAGGACAAGCCCCTGTCGTTCATTATATGCCGCACATTTATAATCTCATAAAAGAAGGTAAAGTTAATCCAAGTGATATCGTGACACATGTTCTTCCGCTTGAAAAAGCAAAACACGGTTATCAAGTATTTGATACGAAAACTGAAGATTGTATAAAAGTAATTTTAAAACCCTAATTCTTAATAGACTGTGCAGAATGATAAAATAGCGATATCATTCTGCTTTTTTTCATTTGTTTTTATTTAGGAAATAGCTTGTACATCCATTGCCTATCAAAGCGTTTTAATTTGTCGGTTTTCAGCTCTCCAGTACGAAGGTTAAGAAATTTGACATTCGTTCATATCTATTTGTTCTCCTTTTTAGCCTAAACGAAAGCTTTTCACTCACCTATTACATACATTTTCAAATAATTGTTCTGTCTTTAGTGATTAAATTAAGGTATTTGATAAAACTAAGGGAATGAAACTTATTGTATAAAATTTACGTAAATACTTGAAATAAGATCAGGCAGGAGAATTGTTAAAATGGAATCTAAAGAGGAATTACAGAAATATTTAGTTGAAATTGAAGCTTGGGAGGAAGACCAAAAAGGATTATTCTTCTGGGAAAGACTTGGTCGGTTACCCTTTAAATTATTAGATAAACTTACACCTAAATTTATTCAAGAAAAAATCGGAGTTTTAGTAAATGAATTAGGGAGTTATATTCAAACCGGTGGAAAATACTTAATCAGTGAGCAGGCAGTAATAAAAAAAATTCGAAAATCTACTGTAAATCTTGAAATTGAAACGATTGATGATATAGCTTCCATGCCCCTAAAGGATATGATCAGAGCGAGTGAGCAATTAAAAGGTGAACGTGTTAAATTTGCAACTGTTCAAGGTGCATCTACTGGTTTTGGCGGTATTTTTACATTGGTTGTTGATATACCAGTTGTACTTGGAACTGCATTAAAAACATTACAAGAAATTGCAATTATTCATGGATATAATCCGAATGATAAGGCAGAACGTGTATTTATAGTAAAGTGTATGCAGTTTGCTTCAGCAGATATTGTTGGAAAAGAAGCTATACTTAAAGAGCTTGCATCAATCAACGAAAAGAATGACTCATCTAAAGATATGATTTCTCAACTTAAAGGATGGCAAGAAGTATTCTTTACCTATAGAGATCAATTTGGCTGGAAAAAGTTATTTCAAATGATACCAATTGCTGGAATGGTGTTTGGTGCTTTTGCAAATAAAGGTATGATCGAAGATGTATCAGAAGCAGGTATCATGCTTTATCGGAAACGACGAATTTATGAGAAAATGCATGCGTTAGAAAATAATACTCAAAAACAAATTGAATATTAAAAAACCTAAAGGAAGTTTGTCTATATTAGGCAATCTTCTTTTTTGTATTAGTTGTATTTATTTCACCCATACTTAGGTAAAAAGGAACTGATAAATATGTCTATCATAGATCGAATACTAAAAAGGTTTGCAGAAATTGGAGAAATATCAGCTTATGGAATAATTGAAAATTTAGAGGAAACTTCCGAAGAAATTCATATTTCCGAAGAGCAAATTAACAATGGAAATTCCAAACCAACAACAGAAGATCCAGTTGAATAGTTATTATCTAAATATTCCGTAATAAAGTTAATTAAAGTACCCATACAAGTATTGCGCTGCTTGTCTTCTTTTGGATAACGAGGCGAGTCTTCTCTAACATAAAGTTGTTTCGCTCGTCTCATATTAACAAAAAGAAAAGGAGATGAGTGCATGTCAATTATTGATCATAAGAGAAATCAGAACAATTCATGTGGGTGTTCAACAAATCCTTCAAAACCTAAGAGTCATGAAGAAATAGCAAAGGAATTCAATCCTTCAAATAGTTCACAATCGAATAATCATCAAACAAAGTCAATTATGGAATTTGCAAAAGAATTTATACCAAATTTAATTCCGAATAAAGTGAAAAACATTTTAGGTGGAATGAATCAAGCTTCTTCGGGTCAAGCGAATAATACACCAAATGTTTCAATTGAGGAAATTGCAAAAGAATTCTTTAATAACCCTTCCTATAAATCAAAAGGAGCCGGTACGAGCTCTAATTCAAATACAAATGCGATAACAGAGTTTGCAAATGAATTTTTAGCAGCGAATTCAAAAGGTAGTCAAAATAAATCAGCTTCTTCTGCTAAAAACAACAATGCACAAGGTAGTTCAAAATCAAATGGTATGGCAGAGATTGCAAATGAATTTATTTCATCTGTAACAAATTCTAATGCTTCTAAATCATCGACTTCTAATTCATCAAAGAGTGCTCAATCAAATTCTAAAGCGAAATCAAACCAAAATGGCTTGACTGAATTTGCAAATGAATTTATCTCAACTGCAACTAATTCGAACGCATCTAAATCAGGGACTTCGAGCTCAGCTAAAGGATCACAAGCGAAGCCAAAAGCAAAAGCAAATTCTAATGGGTTAACTGAGTTTGCAAATGAATTTATCTCATCTGCAACCAATTCGAACGCTTCTAAATCGGTGTCATCGAGCTCAGCTAAAGGGGAAAAAAATGTTAAACCGAAAGCGAAAGCCAATTCAAATGGTATGACTGAATTTGCGAACGAGTTTATCTCATCATCTGCAGCTAATTCAAACGGTTCAAAATCTGCAACTTCTAGCTCAGCTAAAGGTGGACAAATGAAATCAAAGACTAATTCAACGAATCGTTCACAATTCAAGCCGCAAGAAGAAATTGCAAAAGAATTCATGCCAAAACATGATAATGGATCAACTCTAAATAAGAAAAATAAATAAACACTATTAGCGTGATGTAGGTATGCCCTACCTCACGCTTTTTCTTCTACTTCACATTTTGTTGTCTCCGTTTTCTTTCCAAATAAATGAACAAGTACACTACTAATACAGTTTGAATCAAAAATATAAGAGCATCCCAATACGATGCACTATTTATTGGTCTTTGGATATTAAAGTAAATCGTAGAATATGCATAATACAGCTGTGGTAAAAAATAAACAGCTGACAAGAGTAAGGTTAACAGCATACCAACTATGTAAAACATGCTATATAAACGAATCACTTTCCAATTATCTCCGAACGACTTCTGTTCATTCTTCTCAGTTTTCCTAAATAATGAACGTAAATATTCTTTACCACTTTCCATTAGGTTATAGCATCCAGTTACATTTTCCACAACATAATATACATCTGTTTTCATATAGAAACAGCATTGATAAACGGTTTTTATAAAAATATCCAAAACGATGATGCTAAAAATACTTACAAAATTCATCTCTGGAAAAATAAGCATTAAACCAAATGAAAGGAAAATGATGAATTGTTCGAAAGACATGCCTGCAAGATATAGAGTATTTCGCTGTCTTGGATTTAGCTTCCATGCAGGTGTCAAGTCCGTTTCAAAAACAATAAAAATCAACCGGTTTCCTATACTTAATTTTGCTGGTAAATCGTAAGAACGAATTGCCAATACATGTCCAAATTCATGAATCATAATCAAGACCAAAGATATAAATAGATAAGTGAACATATTTAACATCATAGAATCAAAAATAAATAGATCTTGATATCGGGGAAAAAATTCTGGATGGAGCACAAGTATTAGTATATTCAAAACTAGAAGTAACAAATAGACTTTGTTCATTGTTTGATTAAAGAACAATCGGCCAACCCAAGATGGAATCCATAAAAATCCTTTTGCTCCTGAATCTGATTTTTCAGGTTCTCTAGCAATTGGCACACCATCAACATCCTGAACAAGGCCTAACTCCACCAACTGATCCACAAATTCAATCATATCCACCTCTTCATCTGGATATGATTCTTTTAGCACCAACTCAATTGCAGCTAAATCTTCTCCCTTTTGCATGAGATTGATAGCTTCAATGCAAATTTGAGGCATTTCAAAAAAATCACCGGAAATTGGATCCTCTACGATATAATTCTTTCTATCTTTTCGAATCGATAACGGATTTAAATTGATTTGAGATTGTAAGGATACCTTCATCACAAGCCCCCTCTAAAAATGAAAATAGGATGCTATAAAACAGCATCCTAGTATGTACCCTACTCATCCTTTAGGTATTAGGAAACACCAAAAACAAGTAACTTTTATTTTCTTTAATTTACGGATTTTCACGCTTCATTCCTCCCCTCATATCCATACCCTTTTGATAGACTTTAGAAATCTGCACCCAATCAGGATAAATTTGCTTAAATATCTCGATAAGTTGTGGATCGAACTGACTTCCTTGTCCATCGAGAATTCGTTTATATGCCTCTTCAAAATGAAGTGCCGGCCGATAGGATCTTGATGAAGTCATCGCATCAAAGGCATCAGCAACCGCTGTAATCCTTGCTAAAAACGGAATATCTTCCCCTGAAAGACCATCTGGATACCCCTTCCCATCCCATCTTTCATGGTGATGGTAGATCACTTCAATATTGTCAGCAATTCCTTCGACATCTCGAATAGCTTCAGCTCCGACAACAGGATGCGTTTTTATTATATCATATTCTTCATCGGTTAATTTACCAGACTTTGTTAAAATAGTGTCTGGAATACTTACCTTTCCAATATCATGTAATAGGCATGCATAGTAAAAATGATCTAATTCATAAGGTTTATATCTTCTTGTAGCTTCAGCCATATTCATTGCGTAAGCGGCAACTCTTTCACTGTGACCACGTGTGTATGGGTCCTTTAACTCAAGTGTGGCAATAACACCTTTTACAATACCTTCTAATTGTTCTTCATATGAGTACTTCAAAGCTTTTATATAATTTAGAATACGATGAAGTAATAGAAAGGCAATAACCGAACAAACAAGCATAATGATGATTGGAAACACAACTACAGGATCTTGTATAAACAACCCTACTAAAATATATTTAATAATTAAGCCGATTGATACGAAATAGGTAAAGCTTTTAGTTACAAATATAGGTGAAAACAGGATAATTAGTATTTCTACTAAGTTACCACTCGTATATGCTTCAGAACTATCTTTGTAATAAAGGATATCTGTAATTAGATTCGTAGAAAAATAGCCAAAAAATACTATGTATTTTACAAATTCTGTTTTATCCTTTTTAATTAAATAAATGGATACTGGAATAAGAGCAATCATCGCTCCATATTTTATGTAACTAAAAAATATCCATTTGGTACTAACATCACCAACATTGCTCCACGGAAATGCAGGAAAAAGGTCATAATATAAAATATCATAAACAAAAAATACAACATAAAATAACCATAAAAAAAATACTGTTGAATGTTTTTCTTCTTGTAACAAAGATGTCTTCTTCATTTCTTTTACCTCACAATATGTTAACAAATCTATACATTACAAACCTCACGAAATTCGAAGATAACACCCTCTTTATCTACTATTTTATTTGATATGTTATCTTCTAAAATGTCATACTTGAATAACTAATTCAAACCATACTACAAAAAATAATTATATAGTTAATTGAATATTTATTCCAACACAAATTATTCCATCTGAACTATTATTTTTTTATGTTAACAATTACTAAAGTAACATTTTTCGAAAATTTCTTTAAGTTAATCATAAATTTAAATTTTAATTCACTTTTCAACTGTTAAGTAACAAATTTATAAAAGCTCAAAACCCTATAAGTTATGAGTTTCAAGCTTTCAGTTACATTCGAATAGTTGTTTTTAATTCAAAAATAGGGTGTCTGAATTGTAGACACCCTTTTTAAATACTTACATTAAACTAGGTAAAAATAGAATTAAATCAGGGAAAAATAAGAATATTAGTAGAATTACAATATCACAAATGATAAAAGGAATAGACCCTTTTAATATATCTGAATATTTACTCCCCTTCACAGCACCCTGAATCATAAAAATACTTAATCCGAATGGGGTGTTACTAATGAAATCTCTGCAATGAAGACAACAATTACTCCGAACCATACTGGATCAAAACTTAAATTGATAACCGCTGGTAAAATGATTGGGATTGTTAAAAACATGGCTGATAACATATCAATAAACATTCCTAGGAATATATATAAAAGACAAATTCCGATCATAATTACCATAGGCGGTACATCTAACCCAGTTAAATAAGTCGAAACAACATTTGGAATTTGTGAAATCCCTAAAAAGTAACCAAATAAAATGAGGATACTACGTCATGAATACCTTTGCAGTCGTTTTTATTAATTCCTGAATAGACTTTTTAAATCCTTCAAGTGTTACTTTTTTAGAAAATATAGTAATGATCAATGCTAATAGTGCACGAATTGCTGCAGCAGAGCGCTCAGGAGTTAAATTTATTGCGTATACTAGTTTAGCAAATACACAAGAGAGTACAAATTTATTCGCACCAACGCATAAGGCAACTGAGAAAGCAATTAAGAAAACAGGCATTTCTTATTCCTTCTTGCGTAATAATTGGTACTTAGAGAATGAAATATCAAGCATTCAAGGTGTCCTTGCTGGAGCTCCTTGGGTAACATCAGTAGGAAATGGAAAAGTCGGGTGAGCATTACAACAAGATTATGCCGAAGCAGCAGCTGCAGTATTATCCAATATTGCACATGAAAATACTATTTATGAGCTTTCCGGAAGCTTTTGTCTCAGGAGGAATTTGTTTTTTGTTCTTGGGGTAATACTTGGCAAAGAAGTACCTGTTCAGCAAATAGATGATTCTAATTATACCGAGATTATGAAGTCTGCGGGCTTACCGGATTTCGTTGTTACTATCCTTGTCGACATCCAAAGAAGTATTCCGGAAGGCTCATTAGATGTCGAGAGCAATGATTTCGGAAAAATTCTTGGTCGTCCAGATACCCCAATTAAAAGAAGCACTTACTCAAATAATAAATGAATTAACCGAAATAATTAACTGAAATGAATGGACTTTATTACACCGGTCCCTTTTATTACAATTGACAAAAAACTAGGGATTGAGAAACTCCCTAGTTTTTCTTATTCTTATCAACCTTACTTTATAGTTGTTGTTAATACAACATTATTACCTATTAAAAAACATATTGGGAGCTTTAATAGCTTGGACATTTAGCCTGTACAAACCATTATAATATTTCTATCAGGATCACTAATTGTAAAATAAGAGAAATCATCAAAATTTACAATTTCCGATTCAATTTTATATCCCAAACTATTAACGTAATTATAGGCAACATCGATTTGGTCTGTGTGAAAATTAAACAATGGATATTCGCAATTTTTCTTCTTTTTCAATATTTCTTCTGATCCCGCATCTAAGGTTAACCCAGTATGATTGTTAATCTGAATATTATATACTGGCCTATTGATTTCTGAGATTTCGTATTCTTGTCCAAGTAACTGTGAATACCAAATTACGGACCTCTCTAAATCGCTTACGTGGACAAAAATAGTATTGATCTGGTTCTTTATCGGACTGCTCATTCTTTTCACTCCTTACATTATTTGAATCATCTATTGATTCATTTATATAACGGAGAAAGAAGTAAAAACCTTACAACGATTTTTAAAAAATGTGATAAAAATATTGGGCATTCAAATTTACGTTCAATTCTTTCGCTGCCATATTCATTAAGTCCCAAGAAAAACAATAGAACTTCCAATAGGATACTTTCCCTTCGACCAACTCAAAGAAATGTATATTGTTAAGGTATAGTTTATTATCAGACTTCCGCTCAAACTCCACAATAACATCACGACCCCATAACTCTATATACTTGGAAATGATCATATGTTGCTTTTGGACAATTTCTGTCCAATCCTTTAATGAGTTTTTCTCAGTTTCGTTTTTACCAATTTCTAGTCCAGCATGAGTTATATCAGTAATCACATTTTCATGTAATAAAGAAGCAATTAGTTTTGGATTCTTATCACTAAATCCCTTTAATAGTAAATCGATCGTTGAATTTTTAGGAAGTTCTCTTATCGAAGGAACATCCCCTGTTTGTTTATTAGAATATTGGTACTCACGCATTTTGTTTCTTGCTCTACTCAGATTTGTATAAACTGCCCCCTCTGATGTTGACATAATCTCTGCTACTTCGCTTCCTTTAAATTGAAGAACATCTGATAAGATTAGTGTCACATATTGATTAGGAGTTAAAACTCTTACCAAAAGATCTAAGTTTTCCATTACATGAAATTCTTTTGAAGTTACTTTTTCAAAAACAACTACATCATCCAAAGACAAATTTTTATGTTTTTGTTTCCTCAACTGATCAATCCATAGATTTGTAGCAATTTTAAACAAATAGGCTCTCGTATTTAATGGTTGAAATATTTTAGCTAGCACTGCCAGTGATCTTAACAGGGTTTCTTGAACTAAATCCTCAGCATCCCAAGGTGACCTCGTTAACTTATAACAATAATTCCACAATTCACTTCGATACGGCTCAACCTTTTGTTTGTATTCCTGTTCAATCTTTCGTAAATCATTACTTAAAGAGTTCAGGTTCTCAGCTGTCATATAAATCTCCATTATTTTATTAAATTTACACTAAAAGTTTTATTCAGGACTAAAGGATGTTAGCCCTTATTCATAACTTCCACAAAAAAAGCATTAATCCTCCTGGATCAATGCCGTCATTAATACATATTTACAAAATATTTAAAATTATCTATGAATGGGCTTGCTCAAAAGAATACAGTAAAAAAGCTACTTTAGATAGCTTTATTATTTGTTAATTTGATTTATAGAGTAGGCAAATTTATTGTGGTTTCAATATTTTGAAGACTTACTCCGTTTGCATATCACGATCCCAAGCATGATACCAGCCCCCCCACCTTGAGTACTGACACTTAGTGATACGCTAATCCCATCGATAAATATAATCGTATTACCTGACATCAATTCTGTGAACAGTTCGTCCCAGTCACTTACTTTTTTTATCCCACCGACAGCAACAACATCTTCAGCAATCATATCGATTACCTCTTGTTGAGCTATCTGTTCATGGAGTAAGGGATTAGGGTTAATCACTGCTTCAATTAAAAAATCGTTAACAGTTTGACTGTCCACCAACCCTTATATACAATTGCGGTTTTAACCTTAGGATCTTGACCGAGTTTAACCGGCCTGATGACAATATCTGTTCTATTTCCAGTTCTTTGTTTAATGACTTCCAGATTCATGGACAATAAGGCATCGATGTTATTCGATAATTGATCTATAGATTCAATTGGGCTGTTTTCCTGTTGATTGTGCTATTGTTCTTTTGCTTTTTCCCTTTTAAAAATGAAAACATAGCACCGATACCTTTCTTTTCTATTCATCAAATATATGTCCATTAAACTACCCTTTTATTCAAGATTTTCTATCACAGAATATAGATGTCCTAACGGGGGCCATATCAACCGCATGCCATTACTCGATTTTGAGTTCGATTCCTAGAACACAATCGAATTAGAACCGTTAAATCCATGGTCTACGGCATTCTTCCGCTTCATATTTACTTAGTCAAGGTGTCAATTTGAAATAAATACAAGTTCGATTAGGTCATAAAAATATCAAGACAACCATGAATATGTAATCCCAAATAACAGAAGAAGATGATGTAACAGCTACAAAAGTATTTGACGGTTTATTTAATAGCAAAAACGACTAACTTTGTATACAAAATATGTTCACAAAAAATTTGTCACATGACGGTCACATGAAAGCTAAAATGCGAATTATAAATAAAAATAAAAAAAGCCGAAACCCCTTAAACATCAAGGTTTCGGCGATATGGTCTCGACAGGGTTCGAACCTGCGACCCCCACGTTGTCGACGTGATGCTCTCCCAGCTGAGCTACAAGACCTAAATTCCATTAACCAAATATTAGCATAAACACAAAAAAATGCAAATAGTAATTGTGCTTTTTCTTCGATTTTTTATTTACCCCGTATTAAATTGTAAACAAGTTTTTTATAGTGAAGGAAGTTTAATATAAAACTTCATTTTTTGATCATGCTCACAAGTCTCAGCAAATACACGTTCAACTGTAGAATCAACAATGAAATGGTCATAAGGAAAGCGGCTATTGTGTACTGAAATAATCGAATCGAATAACTTTCTACTTCTTTTTCATGTATAAATAACGACTGTTCATTGGCTTCTCCACTAGGCAGTTTTTCATAACCGTTAAGCAGGATTTTTATAGGTGAAGTATCCATTATATAAGCTTGTGTGCTTCGTTTAAATTTCCCTAATGTTGCTATTACAGTTCTTCAATTTAACTTTGGTTCATGTTGTAAATAAGCTATAGATCCGATGCATTTTTATATTGTGCAACAGTTACACCAATAGCTGTTACTTCTCCATTTCTACATTCGTATATCTAAATTTATCGACTTTCCAAAAATTTATATTTATTTGTTCAATATAAATAAATCATATCATGTCTTCCTAATAAGCAAAAATTTAAGAGATAACATAAAAAAGGCAATGAGTGAACATTGCCTCTATTTATACTTTTGATGATATAATTTTCGTACTTTTTCAACTAACCAAAGAGGAACAGGATGACCATCAATTAAGGAATAATATTTTTTATAGCCTTCTTTAAGATGCTCCCAACGGAAATCATTACCTGGTTGCAAATACTCAGAGACATCAAGAATTTTTGCTCTACCGTTTTGTAGTAAAATATTTTTCAAATGAAGATCACGTGGGTTTAAACCTTTACAACGTATATATTCTCTTGCATTTTCCACGTCGTCTATTACCTGTTGTGGTATATGAATACCTTGAAGTAAACAGTCATAAAGAGTGATTCCTTCTTCGAATTTCAACACTAAGAAATCCTCATATGCAGCGTAGCAAGTTGAAAAGTACGGTGAATTACCAATAATAGTGTAAACTTCTTTTTCAATTTTTACTTTGTTAATTGTTTCAATTGCATACTTTTTAATTGCATAATTGGGTGCGTCTAAAGATTGGAAAACAGCTGCATCTGTTCCAATTCCGATACATTTTAAATTGTTAGTACATCCACATATGGTGACAGGATCATTATTAGGGTTTGAATAAATAGATACTTTTGATATTGAATCAATTGCAACTTCCCAGTCGTTGCCCATTTAATCTCTCCTCAAATCATGCTCTTCTTGTTGTAGACGGTTGAAAAATTCCAATGGCTATAAAGTTTATTAATAAAATTCGTATGAAAAATTGCAAACGTTACATAATAATAAAGATTTCACTTCGAATCCAAGTGACTAGGAGGGTTAACCCGATGAGTGCGAATGAACGCTTTCTCTGAAGGACCATCAACTGACTATGCTCGTGCTAAAATGTCTTAATTTACGTTAAGATTCAAAGCAGAAGCGGAGGCAGGGTGTCATGGCGGAAGATTGCAAGTGATAATCAGCCCGGAATTTAATTCCGGGCTTTTTTAGTTTAAAGATTTCGAATGAATAAAAATAATGCTGCGCAATAAATATCTGCTGGCACTACATAAACATACACAAACATGGGAACTGATTTATAGTATATAGTAGCGAAAGTTAATGGAGGTTTTATCGACTCATTACTTACTGATTGAGTTTCAATTGGTTTTGGAGGATTTTTATGTTGTAAACGTTTCGGTTTATTTACTTTCAAATTATTATTTTCAAAATCATTTTCTAAAAATGCAAATCTAGGATTAAGGATTGCCAAAATGCCACCCCCTCTATTTCCTCTTTAAATTTCATTTAATCGTTGTTAGTCTAGTCTATTTTTCGACATGAAATGTTATTCCAACGCAATTCACCCTATTTATTGGTAAGATTTTTCATAAACAGATGAAAGTTTCTAGATTGCTAATAAAAGGTCAAATATACTTGTAAGTATTACTCAAATATATTTCCTTAGATGCTAATAAAATCATGCTATTACTTAATTACAGGTAAATTAACATAAGTTGCTCGTCTTTACAAAGTTCATAATTGAATAGAAACAAGAGTAAACTTATAGGTTTTCTTACCAATATTTAAGGTATATTTTTGTTTTCAATTCCATGTTAGAGTTTGAATATCGAAACGGTGCAACGTATTTCGACAATAACATCTAGGGAGAGAACTATTTGAAAAAACAATTAATCACGGTAACAGCAACTGTTGGAATATTATTCACTACTGCATTTTATACACAAGCTTCAGCACATGAACTAAATTATCAAATACAATCTGGAGATACTCTTTGGAAGATTGCTACTGCTAACAATATTTCCGTACAAGACTTACAAACGTGGAATAACTTACAATCTAGTAACATTAATATTGGACAAAAACTAACATTGGTTTCCCCTCATTCTCATGTCGATTATGGTTCTTATACTGTAAAAGCTGGCGACAGTCTGTATATTATCGCTACAAACCACAATACCTCTGTAACTGAATTAAAATCTATTAATCAATTAAACACTGATCTTATTAATATTGGACAAGTTTTAAAAGTTCCAAGTTCTACAACACAAAGTGAAATTGTAACTGCACCAAAAACTTATACTGTAAAATCTGGTGATTACTTATGGCAAATTGCCTCTAAAAATGGCCTTACTATACAGCAACTTAAAACATTTAATGGACTAACAAGTGATAATATTATGGTTGGACAAGTTTTAAAATTAACCTCTGATGGAACAACTGCACCTAGTCCTGCACCTGTTGTAACTAAAACTTTAAATGTGGATGCATTAATTACAGAAGGTAAAAAGTACATTGGTACACCATATGTTTGGGGAGGAAGTACACCAAGTGGTTTCGATTGTTCTGGATTCTTAAACTATGTTTATAGTAAAGTGGGTGTATCAATTCCACGTACAGTAGAAACAATTTGGGGAGCTACAACGTCTGTTACTACACCTCAACCTGGTGATATAGTGTTTTATAACACAAGTAATGCTGGTCCGAGTCACGCAGGAATTTATATTGGTGATAACAAATTTCTACATGCTGGCTCATCTACAGGGGTTACAATTACAGATATGAACAATCCTTATTGGAAGGCTCGTTATCTTGGTGTGAAGAAAGTAAAATTATAAACTCATAATTGAAGCCATTTTGTACATATATGTTATATGTCCAAAATGGCTTCATTTTATTTATATAATGATCAATTCGAAAGCGGTTTGACATCAGACGTCCCTTTAATTACTTCCACGATAAAGACAAATAGAGGGATCCCGATGATTAAACCCCACGCGCCAAACAATAACTCTGCAACAATTAATACCATAAACGTAAAGAACACAGGTAATTTCATAGTAATGGAGTAAAGTTTTGGGTTTAGGAAATACGCTTCGATTGCATGAATCACCATGACCATGATGAAAATATAGAGAATATAAATTAATCCACCTATTTGAAATGCAATAATTGAAAGTGGAATTAAAGAAATGACGACTCCGATAACTGGCATTAATCCTAAGAAAAAGATCATTATGGCAAGCCCTAAGATATTCGGGAAACCTAAAATCATTAACCCAATAACTGATAAACATGTGTTTACAAGAGAAATTTGGATTTGAACCTTAATAGCTAATCCAAATGTATTTAAAAAGCTATTTCCAAATTTAACAACTTGATTAAACACTTTTTCAGTCTTATTAGAACGAAAAGATTTACTAAAAGCTTTTATTTTATCAATCTCTAAAATAAAGAAAAAGCTTAGTAAGATGGCCATGAAAACCTCTAATAAGAAAGTACTAACATCAGCAATTGCAGCTGTTAAAATATCTGCTATATTCTTTAGAATACCTTCCATATCTAAATTTTGAATATACTCATAAACTCTCTCTGGAATAAGATTTTTAAATTGATCGATATCAATAGAAGAGCTTTGGATAATGATTGAATTCAATTGATGTATCGCTGCCGGAAGATAAAGATATCCTGTTAAAGCGACTACTGCAATAATAATACTATACATAAGCACAACTAATAGTTTAGGACGTTTTAAAGACTTTGGTAAAATATGTAGTATTTTGACAAAAGCAGTATAAGCTAAATATGTAAATATAAATGTTAGCAATAAGAAATTTAATGCATTTTTAAAAAAGTATAAAAGACCGATAATAACAATAATAATGATCCACTTTAAATTCGCTTGTTCTTTAAACCAACTCATTCTTAACATCTTCACTCCTTATTCGGATTGTACATAAGCCGAATACCTTCTGAATTTTCAATCATTTTTCCCATTAAAGCGTAGCACGTTATGGATAGAATAGACAATAATATTTTTTTCAATTAGCCACTTTTTTACTGGATTATCATACTTCCAAACTATTTCTATTTTACCTACTTTTACTACAACTAAAGTTCCAATTTATTTGAAAGCTACACAATTGATCTTGGTAGCTTTCTTGTTAACCAATTTGATTATATTACAGGGTAATATGGTTCATAGCGGGGGTTTGTAAAGTATGGTGGTCTTGGTCCAATTTCAGGAAGTTTAAAGTTCGTCGTACCGTAATGTACTGCTACTTTTTCTCTAGATCTGGTAATCAATAAATAGCTTACTTGAGGATTAAAATAATATTGCATTTAGGACCTCCTCGATTTAATCCGTTCTTCTTATCTTATTCTTAAATTCCAAATATGCTAATCGTTTCACTTGTTAAGAACATAAAAAGCCCATTTTGCATAAGGTAAGCTGAATTTGTATAAACGTAGGAGGTTTTGACATCCGTGTCAAATAACATGAAAAGCGAAAACGAGTATCCGATGTATCCTAATTATGGAAAGATAACAAAATTTGAGGACGTTGCTTTGACAGTTCCCGAGCAACGTCAATATCGACAACCTGGTATTGAGAGCTTGATGGTGCCTAGACCTATCATAGAAAATCCTAATTACCATGGAAGTAATAAGTTAAAAGGAAAAGTTGCACTCATTACAGGTGGTGATAGTGGAATCGGGGCTGCAGTTGCTATTGCCTTTGCAAAAGAAGGAGCAGATGTGGCCATCTCTTATTTAGATGAGCATGAGGATGCAAATCGTACTAAAAATCGCGTTGAAGAACTTGGAAGACGCTGTATTTTAATGCCTGGAGATTTGAGAGATAAACAACAGTGTATTGATATTGTAGAGATAACTGTTAAAACGTTTGGAAAGCTAAATATTCTATGTAACCATGTTGGTATTCAATTCCAACAATTAAACTTAACAGATATTTCAGATGAACAGTTTGACGATACGTTTAAAGTAAACATCTATTCTCACTTTTATACAACACGTGCAGCACTGAAACATTTACAAGCTGGAAGCTCTATCATAAATACGGCCTCCGTCGTAGCGTTTGATGGAAATGAACAATTAATGGACTATACTGCAACAAAAGCAGCAAATGTTGGTTTTACCCGTGCATTGGCAAGAAACCTTGTAAAGGAAGGGATTAGAGTAAATGCTGTTGCTCCAGGTCGAATCTGGACGCCACTTATTCCATCTAGTTTTTCGGCTGATCAGGTACCACTAGCTGGTAATCCAATGGATCGACAAGGTCAACCTTTTGAACTTGCGCCGACCTATGTCTACCTTGCATCTGATGATTCGAGGTTCGTTACAGGTCAAGTGCTCCATGTGAATGGCGGGCAAGTTTTTGCATAGATATTCGTAAATTTTAGAAATGGATTTAATGAGGCAGATTTTGAATGAGACTGTCTCTTTATTATTTTACTAGACAGCTTTACCAAACTTTATTAAATTCTGTCGAGTAAATCATATTTACTCGACAACTTTATTCATAATCACACAATTCTGTCTAGTAAAACCCATTTACTCGACAACTTGATTTATAACCACAGATTTCTGTCTAGTAAAATCAATTTACTCGACAACTTGATTTATAACCACAGATTTCTGTCTAGTAAAACCCATTTACTCGACAACTCTATTTATAACCACAGATTTCTGTCTAGTAAAACCGATTTACTCGACAACTTGATTTAAAACCATAGATCTCTGTCTAGTAAAACCCATTTACTCGACAACTTTATTCATAATCACGAAATTCTGTCTAGTAAAGCCAATTTACTAGACAATATTATTTTTATATCCAGTGGAAACGATCTAGTAAAACCACAGTAGTCACTTTACTCACTAAGGAATAATAAAAGCCGCATCCTATTTGGATACGGCCCATCAGTTCATTTAATTAATTATTTTAAACTCTCAATAATCTCTACTAATTGCTCTTTTGAAAGCTCATTGGTGATTGTGGATACTTCGTAAAGCAACCCATTTTCTTCCCAACTAATACTAATATAGTCTTCCATTTCATACAGAACTCCATTTGTTCCTCGAACTGCGATGTCTTCACCTTCCATGTCTTGTAAACCTAAATATTCGACAGGATTACTAGAAACCATGACCCAATTATTTTCGTCTTTATCGTAACTTAACATTGCCATTTCCATTGACTCATCATAGTAACCTTCTGTATAAACATAGCCGTTTGGAAGTTCAGATGGTTCTACTAATTGATAGCTAGTTAATTCTTGAATTTCATCCACAGTCATGCTTTCACCATATGAATACATATCATCTTCAGTTACAGCATTATCAATTGCATCTTGAGGAATTTCAATCGGGTCAACTCCATTCATATTGGAGATTGTTGCCTCACCCTTCATTTTCATTGGAACTTTAGTTCCCTCTATTTCCATTTCAAGATCAATATCAAAAATTTGTGTTGTTTGAACAAATGACTCTTTATCAACATGGTATTCTAGATTAATTTTATTGATTTTTAGAGATTTGAATAACTCTTCCATGTCAGCGTCTATAGCAAGCTCTGATCCCATTGATGAAGAAATATAATCTTCAATTAATGCTTTATACGTATCATCATTACCTGATAATGTTAAAACATATTGATTATCCTCTTCTGTCATCACAATATCCTCAGCAAAATCGTTTAGCTTGTCCATACTTTCTTTATTTAGTTGGTCGAAGCTAGAAATCCCTAGATCATCAGTATCCATTTTAATCCATTCGTCAAACATGTTCATGTAGATTTCATCTTGGTTCATATACATTTCTGAAGTGATTTCCATACCAAGTGCTTCCATATTCATTTCTAAATACATTGCATCTGGATTATGGGTCACATCACCATTAACTGACACTTTTTGTTGTGTATCATCGACATCAATATCCATGTCCATTGCAATTGAATAGCTTTTTAGAGCTGTACTTTCTTCAATTGATTTTGCTATTACTTCGGATTTATCTATCTTTTTCGTACCACATGCTGATAAAACCAATATTAATGTAAAGCAAGTTATATATAACAGTAACTTTTTCACTTAAGTTATTACCTCCAATAATAGTATGGGAATCATTATCGTATTGTTACATTTATTACAATGCCTCCGCTATCTATTATTCTATAATAACTTTATACGAATTAATATGACCATTATTTAGCTATTAACCTATTGATTCAAATTATACTTAATAGTGAATGGCAAAAGGAACGTTATGAAAACGCCAAAAAGAAGCATAGCCAATATTGTATTAACGGAAGAAAATAAAAAAACATTTTTTATGACAATGCCAAATAAAACTAACGGTAGAATTAATGAAAAGGTTGTTTTGTAACGTGTTTTAAAAGAAATGGCATATTGTTTTCCACAATCACTACATTGGATTGGTTTATAGCCTGACCATATCGATTTAACAATGGCAAACCACTTTAATTTTGTTTGACATTTTGTACAACGTTGTATTTCCACAAATTTTCCTCCACATACATAATAATTCTTCACTTAAGATGTTAATTATATATTTGTTCCCACTTCACATTGAAAGCTACTTTCCAAAGAATCGCAAGAGCAAAAACTGCCACAATCAAATAGATATAAATTCCATAAATATAGAATGTACTTAAATAATGTAGCCCGGCAAACACAGCCACAATAGATGCAAGGCCTAACAAAAGTACACCATTGTTATTTTGATTGTACTCATCAAAGGATTGAGAAAACGGGATATGTTTTTTTAGTATCATAAAACAAATCACAGAATAATTACATGCTACTAAAAATACAACCACTAAATCTGGTAAAATCCGAATACCAAATAATATAATGAAAATTAAACTTAATAGTAGATAAACTGGTAAATATAATTTCATTAAAAACGCCTTAAATGTTCCACTAAACACCGGTTTAAGCTGACTGAATGGGACTATTGTATAAATCCAAGCACCTTTATATTTACCAGAATACTTCAATAAGACAATAATCGTTGGAATCATGATTAAACTAAAATAAATCGCTAAATACGAATTACTTTCTTTCAATCCACTAATCCCCTCACGAAAATCATTCAATATAAATAAAAACGGAATAACAACTGAGAACCCCAATGTTGGATAGACCTTCAACTTAAAATCACGTTCATTTTTCATCATTAAACTAGCAAACCGGTAGAAAGTTCTTTCTTCTTGTGTACGACATAGGACTGATAAAAGTGATTGGCCAAAGTGACTACGTCTTTTTTCTTTTGCTTTTCCTTGAAATGTTAACTTTTGAAGATGATTCTCAAATGTAGGGTTGAACTTCATGTAAATCCAAATTGATAATAGAGGAACCACAACGCTTAAACCTGTCAATAATAGATTAAGTGAGTGATAGTTTCCGTTCATTAGCGTATCCGTATTTGCACCAAACCAGATTGGAAATACAAACACGTGCCACCATGCTGGTTCAAATTGAATGGTTAAATCTAAAAATTGAAATGAGCGAACAAGTAATTGGTAGCCAACTAAAATAGCAAGTGATAAACCAATTTGTACATAATTGATAATATCTTTTAATTTTTCACCATCAAAAAAACGTAAAACGAACAAATAAATTAATGCTGTTAATGCAACAATCAATAAATTTAACAGAATAACGTTAACAATTGTTACGATGAAAAAAATAACCCCTTTAGTAAAGAGACCAACAATTAAAGGAATTCCAACAAGTGCAATCGTCAAAAATGAAAGATAAATGACAATATGAATCAATTTTGCAGTATTAATAGTTCTTCTATCTACAGGCTTTGGATATAAAATATTTCGATCACGGACATCTAATAAAACTGATGAGAAGTCTGAAATCATGGAAGTCATAATAAAAAAGGTAATGACGCCATAGAATAGACTCATTTGAAAAAGATAATGATCACCCATTACGATAAAAGGAATTGTAAATAAGCCAAACAATACGTAAATCCATAATGATTTTATATATTGATTACTATGTTCTTTATTTTTTTTGTTTGTATTTTGAGAAAAAATTGTAGGCACCCGTCTACCATCCATAGTAAGCTTTACCTGTAAAATTCGTCTCATGATTTTGTAATCTACTTTCAGGAAGGTAAACAATTTCTCAAAAAGGTCTAATAGTTTCAATGTACGATAATCTTTCATCTCTACATCTCCCCTACAATCGAAACAAATTTAGCTCCAATGTCTTGATGTTCATTAAACCCTGTTAGTTCATTGAAGATTTGTTCAAGTGATCCTTCTGTATTTTGAAGTTTTAACTCATCAAATGTACCGTCAGCTGCAATTTTCCCATCATTTAATAGTATAATGCGGCTACTGATTTTTTCTACAACATCCATAATATGAGATGAATAGAAAATGGTTTTACCCTGCTGGGCTAGTTGAGTTAGAATTTCTTTAAAGATCATCACACTGTTCGCATCAAGGCCATTTAGCGGTTCGTCGAAAAATAATAGGTCGGGATTATGCAATAAACTTGAAATAATTAATAACTTTTGGCGCATTCCTTTTGAATAAGAAGAAATACGAGAATGATAGACTTCACCAATGCCAAATAACTCCATTAGATTCTTTGCTTTATGGTCAGCAGTTTGAGGTGTTAAGCCGTATAACTCACCTATAAATGTTAAATATTCAAAGCCTGTTAGATTGTCATAGAGATCGGCAATTTCAGGCACATACCCTATTCGCTTCTTATAATCAATTGTTCCAATTGAAATATCTTGACCGAAGATTTGGACTTCACCTGTATAATCACTTTCGATACCTAACATAATTTTTATCGTTGTGCTTTTACCAGCACCATTTGGCCCAATATAGCCTATAATTTCCCCTTGTTTCACTTGGAGTGATACGCCATCTAAGACTGACTTTGAACCGTAACTTTTCTTTAAGTTTTGAATGGCTACAATCGTTTCTCCCATAGCACTACCCCCTATTACTTATTTTTTCACTATTCCCCCTAGTTTAACATTAATTACACTATCTGCCAAAACCATTCAATGGACATAATATACATCTACAACAATAAAAAAAGGCGAGAAACTATATTCTCGCCACATACAATTTTATAATTTAACAAGTATTCTTCCTCTTGCTTGCCCTTTTAATAACAATGGCAATACATTTGGAAGTTCCTGTAAGCTAACTTCTTGGTGAATGAATTGTTCTAAACTTTCCGGCTTGAAGTCTGTTGTAAAGCGATTCCATACTTTCAATCTAGTTTCCATATCGCAGTAAACTGAATCGATTCCTAGTAAATTGACGCCGCGCAAAATAAATGGAAAGACTGTTGTAGGTAGTTTTGTCCCCGCTGTTAACCCACTTACGGCAACGGATCCTCCATATTGAATTTGACTAAGTAGAGATGCAAGTGGTTCGCCACCTACTGGATCTACTGCGGCTTGCCATTTTTGTTTTCCTAACGCTCTAACCTTTCCATCAAATACTTCCTCACGTGGCACAATTGAGGTTGCACCTAGCTGTTTTAAATAGTCATGCTCAGCTTCTTTTCCGGTACTTGCTTCAACCTTATAGCCAAGTTTCGAAAGAATAGAGATTGCGAAGCTACCTACACCACCGGTTGCACCTGTTACAAGCACTTTTCCTTTTTCAGGAGATACTCCATTTTCCTCGAGTCTTTGTACTGATAAGGCTGCTGTAAAACCTGCTGTACCAATGATCATAGCTTCTTTTAATGAAAGTCCTTTTGGTAGTGGCACAATCCATTTTGCGGGAATACGTGCAAATTCGCTGTAACCACCGAAATGAGAGACACCAATTTCATAGCTCGTCGCAATTACCTCATCGCCTTCTTTAAATTGAGGATTACTAGATGACACGACAACACCCGCTAAATCGATTCCTGGTACAAATGGATAGTTGTTCACTATATTGCCATTTGGAATTGCCGCTAAACTATCTTTATAGTTCACCCCAGAAAAATGTACGCGGATAAGTACGTCTCCTTCTGGTAAGTCTTGCACTGTTAATTGTTCAACGTTCACAGAAAATTGGTCATCTTGATTATTTACTAATAGTGCGTTGAATGGTTGATTCATAAATATTTCCCCTTTCCAAATAGAAACAATCTCCCTAATTTATATTAAACTACAATTGTTAATGTAACATGATTGTTATTATTGGTTTAACCAAGTATGAACTACTTTGTTTTAAATAAAGAAAACCCGACTGAACCAAAAACACAAGTTACACCAATAATTGTAACAGCAAATATCAATTCAGATATAGAATGAACACTTTCACTTATGGACCATAGCCAAATTAATTCAATAAACAAAATAACTCCCCATATTATAAAAAGTCCTTTTAATTTATCATTATCCATAATGTACACCCCTCTCCTTGTATTAGAATAGCCAATGCAGTGTGGATTAAAGCCTTTTTCTCAACTCAATTTCATCTCGAATTGGAATCCCATCATTCCCTACTAAAGGGATTTCAGGCTTTAATTTTCTAGCTTTTTCAACAGCATTATTGAAAATGGCTGAAAGGACATACCCTCTCTTTTGGTAAAACTTTAATGCTAGTAGATTATCATTTGTCGTAATCAGTTTGATCATGTTGCAACTATTTTCCACCGCAACTCTTTCAACCTCTTGAAGAAGAGCAGAGCCAACCCCTTTTCCTTCTTCCAAACTATCTAAAGAAATAATTTCACATTCGTTATTCAAGATAACATATGTAATTAGCCCATTAATTTGACCATTTTTATTAAGAACAACAAATCCATCTAAAGTAGAACAATCATAAACCCCACTTGAAATAACCATTTCTGGACTACCCCAGTGTTGAATAAAAAATTCAGTTATCTTCTCTCTTTCAAAATTCTCAATTGCTTTTAGATTCATTGATCTTCCCTACCCCATAAGTTGATATTACTTCAAATTTTAACCAATGATTCATTGTTAAACAAGAAGAATTACCCACAAAAAAATACTTGCACAATAATGAGCAGGTATGCTTTTTCCATTTGTATATTTCCCTAACTATTCATTAGATTTGTTTATTAGGATTTCGATTAATGAATTCTATAATATCGCCTTTCATATAAGAAATCGCATAATCATAGTAAAAGTAACGATCAATTTCGCGATTTTTTAAAGCTTCATCTAATGCCAAGAACTGTTTTTCCGCAAGGAATAATATCAGCTGCTGATGACTAATCCCTTGCTCAGTAGCCATGTCAGATATTGTTTTTCCACTTTCCCAATTTGACTTATATTCTTTTTCATCTATATTTAGAAATTCATAAAGCTCATCATAATTGTATTTAAATTGAAATGTTTGCGGAACAATTCTGTCAGTAAAATCATTAGATTTCTCACTAAATTGATTTGCAAAAACCTCAATGTTATAGCCTACTAAACTATAGGCAACAAAGATGAGTAATAAAGAAGTCAATTTTTTCATATTTCAGGATCCTCCCATCAATATATACATTGTTACTTTTGCAAAGTATATTTATACCATTAAATCGTATAGTGACCCCATTATTAATTCATATCAAGACAAAACAAATTTGTTGTTTTACTTAGAATAAGAAGTATGGATTGAGCAAATACTCCTAAATGAAATCAACTACTCCTTTAACTAGAAGATAATACCTTATTCTTTTTTATGGGATATTTTTAAGATGCACTTAAATATAAGTGCTTAACTAGTAAATCATCGCTTTTTCCAATCTGCCAACGTATAATAAGAACAACAAAAGAAGAATTCGTTTTTCCTTTAGTTAAAAAAAGAGGTGCTATTACTTGAAACAATTTAAAACAGAATTACCCGAGCATTATGATGAATTAAAAAAACAAGCCAATTATACTTCTAGCTGGCGTAAACGTTTAGACGCAGTGAAGGAGTTATCGGCATATAAACATGACAAAATTATTGATTTATTAAACAACCGTATGGAGAATGATACAGTCTACAAAGTACAAACTGCAGCTTATGAAGCACTTGTAGCACTTGGCGAGGACGTAGAAAAGCCAACACCTCCACGTTTTGATATTATCAAGGGCACTGACAAAATTTTCTTGCGTGTAAAAAAGAGCTTGCCTAAGGAACACACAGTCGAAAACTTTGCAGATAAACTTAAAAGAATGCGTTTAGATGTTTACGATGCATATGAAGGTGACAAAGGTGCACAGTTTATGAGCTGGTTAGAGGAACGTTGGGCAAAACTGTAATTAATTTAAAAAGTCATTCTCTCTATTATGGAGGAATACTTTTTTATATCAAAATTTTGCATTATAAACCTAAATCATCAAAATCTCACGAATATCTTCTTCCGTTAAAGTAGAAGATGCATGATCTTCATATTCGAGAATGTCAGCTATAAGATTTTTCTTTTTTTCTTGAAGTGCGTTCATTTTTTCTTCAATAGTGCCTCGAGCTATCAGTTTAATGACTTGTACCGTATTTTTTTGGCCCATACGGTGCGCACGACTTGTTGCTTGTTCCTCTACTGCGGGATTCCACCACAGGTCATATAAGACAACTGTATCTGCACCGGTTAAATTCAACCCTGTACCTCCAGCTTTTAAAGAAATTAAAAATACATCTCGCTCTCCTGCATTAAATCGATTGCATAATTCTACTCGTTCATCAGATGGTGTTTGGCCGTCAAGGTAGAAATACGATTGGTTGCGCATACTGATTTCCCGCCCAATAAGTTCTAACATTTTCGTAAATTGAGAGAAAACCAATACTCTTCTTCCAGCAAGTCTTGCTTCCTCTAGTAGTTGAAGCAGCTGCTCAAATTTTGCCGAACTTCCCTTATAACCTTCCACAAATAAGCCAGGGTGACAACAAATTTGGCGCAGTCTCGTCAAGCCAGCTAATATCCGAATTCGATTTTTATTAAAGGTTTCTTTATCTAGGTGCTTTAATGCATCAAATCGTAACTTTGCTAAGAAAGCAGCATACAGTTCCTTTTGTTCAGGAAGTAGCTCTGATACTCCAAGCTCTTCATTTTTAGCTGGTAACTCCTCTAGTACATCTTCTTTTATCCGACGCAGTAGAAACGGACGAACTCTCCCTGCAATGGCCTTTCTAGTTAAATAACTGTATTCTTGTAATCCTTGGAAAAGCTGAGGGAAAACAACATGGTAAATCGACCACAGTTCTACCTCACTATTTTCAATTGGTGTTCCTGTTAACCCAAATCGATTATTCGCTTTGATTTTTTTAACCGCACGGGCTGTTTGTGTTGTTGGATTTTTAAATGCCTGCGCTTCATCAAAGAATACGGTATGAAACATCTGCTTTTCATACCAAGAAAGATCCCGACGAAGCAATGGATAAGATGTAATGATTACAGATACATCACTATTACCAATCTTTTGTTGAAGCTCCTTGCGTGTTGTAAGATCTCCGTCCATTACAATTGCTTGAAGGGTAGGTGTAAATTTCATGATCTCGTGCAACCAGTTATAAGTTAATGATGAAGGGCACACAATCAAAACAGGTTCTTTAGTAGCTTGGATGTTTTCCATTTCTGAAACAATGAAAGCAATACTCTGCACTGTTTTCCCAAGTCCCATATCATCTGCTAACACCCCACCAAATCCGTAAGTTGCTAGTCCCTTCATCCATTTAAATCCTTGCTTTTGATAATCTCTTAAGACCCCGTCTAAACTTTGAGGTATTTCAAAATCCAACATCTCTGGATGAAGTAATTGATTGAGAAACTGTCGGAAGGATTCCTCTGGTGTAAATACTTCACTTTCATTTATCAAATCAAGAAATTTCAAACTTTCCATAATAGGCATATTTAAAGTAGTTTCAATCTCTTCATCTTGAATTGGACCTGCTTGAAGGAAGCGGCGAATTTCTTCCATTTCTTTTGAAGTAAGGGATAGCAAAGAGTCATTAGGTAGACGATAATATTTTTGCTTGATTTCGAGTGCTTGTAAGATTTCCTTCACTTGTTTATCTGATACACCGTCCATCTCAAATTTAAATTCCAACCAATTTGTACGTTCTTTGTTAACTTTTACAGTTATTTTAGGAAATACACTTTTTTTGACTAGTCGATTACGAACAGAAGTTGTAGCATATATTTGCGCATGTTGTTGAAGCTTGGGAAGTACATCATTTAAAAAATCAAACTCCAATTCTTCATTTTGCATAAAATACCCACCGTCTGTCTTCATAAATCCGCTATCATCCATCATTTTTATGATTTCTTGTTCCTTCTTATAATCTCTTATAATCATCGGTCCATTTGATAGAGTTGTCTGCTCCAGTGGTTGAATTACTACGTGGTCATAATGAAATTCAAGACCGACAAGCAGTTTATTATGAAGGCGATCTAAGTACACCTTTGCGACAAGTGGCGTTTTCCTTATTTCCTCTGTTACCTGTTTTGAAAGGTTGACTTGTCCAATTTTCCTCAATTCCGGAACCACTTTGTTCAAAAATACATGTATTTGTTCATATGGAATTATGATTGTATTTGTTTTTGGTGCTTTGACCATTTGTTGTAGTTCCGTTAATCGGTCACAATCCTGTCCGTTTAACTGAAAAACTTTGCCTTCACTTAATACCGCATTATATGAACTGAATAATAACATCCGCTCGAACCCTTTAATGATCAATTGATATTCACTATCTAATGAATCTATTAAAAATTGTAAAGGTGGTGCTCCATGTACAAATTGTAGTGGTTGAAGAGCTTGTCCTTCTTGCTCAAAGAATACAATAGACATTTGTTCGAGTAAGGGAATGAGTCCACTCCAAGTAGATGGAGGGATAAGTAATACTTCCTCCCCTATTACGAGTGAGGAATCGTTTGGTAAAGCATTGATAAAACTCATTTCATCACGGGCTACTCGAATTAAATGATGGAACACCGCGTCGACTTCGTTAGTAAAGCAATGCACATTTGGATCAAAGGTTAATGTTGATGATAAGCTGTAAGGTTTCCCTAACTTAATGTTTTGAAGAAAATTGCGTATCGATGAAATTTTTGTATGACTGATCCGTACTTCTACAAACATATATTGACCTGTTCGAAATGAGTAAGGTTTAAGAATAAATTGTACGTCCAGAACTTGTCTATTTTCAAAATGAAGCTGATGACGGCTACCTCGGATAGGTTGGTCCTGAAATAGTGTCATGATATCTTCAGTAAGTTGGCGCTCATGCGATTGTGTCTCGTTTTTAACTGACGGTTGATTCCCTTGTTGTTTCTTTTCCATTATGGCGAGTAAAACAGCTGCTACATGTTGACAACTCTTACTAAAATTTTCAAGATTAGGACAGCTACAAGACGTCTGTATTTTCCCTGATGTACTTTGCACTGTGACAAGGAATTCCTCTGCGCCCATAACAGTAGCTATACATAGGTTCATGCTATAATCGTTAATCTTTACTTTATGCGCTCGATAATACGAATCGCCTTTTTTAAAGGAGACGGTACCACACATTTCTTTTATTATTTTATGATTGATTTTAATGTCCATGTAACCCGCCCCTTTCGTGCGTTTTATACAAGTAATAACGTTTCATAATTGCTAGTACATATTCTATCATGTATTTTTATGTCTATCGACTTACAGGTTACGGCCCTAAATTTATACAATGTATAATTATTAGATTACTATTAATACACGCTTCACTATGTTTACACCATAAATGTTTGCTATCTATTAGTTTTATAGGATACAAAAATTATTTTAAAAACTTAAAGCCAAACTGATCAACTGTACGTCTAATTGTTGCAAAGGAAATAAGGGAGGTGGCTATTGATTGCTAGAATTAGTCCGAAAAGCTCAAAAAGGAAATGATAAAGCGTTCTTAGCTTTATTTCAAGAATATGAACAAGAAATTTACAGAATTGCTTTTGCCTATGTGAAAAATCAAAGCGATGCACTCGATGTCGTTCAAGATACGGCATATCGGTCATTTATGTCTATTAAAAATTTAAAAGAACCTAAGTATTTTAAAACGTGGTTAATCAAAATTGCGATTAGTTGTTCAATCGATATACTACGGAAAAAGAAAAAAGTCTTATTCTTAAAGCCAAATGTGGAAGAAATAGTTTCGGATAATAAGGAAGAAGATGAGGTCATTTTAGGGGTCACCCTACGCGATTTAATTGATGAGTTAGATGAAAATGAAAAAAGTATCATCCTATTAAAATTTTACGAGGATTTTACTTTCAAAGAAATCTCAGAAACGTTAGAAATGCCACTAGGAACAACAAAAACTATATTTTATAGGGCGTTACAAAAGCTCCGGAACCATTTGAAGGGAGATGATGTTTATGCACAACTTGATTAAACAAGAAATGAATAAAATTGAAATTCCTAAAGAACTGAGGGAAAGAAGCAAAATGGGTATAAATCAAGCTAAGGAAGAAATGAAAAAGAAGAATACTAGGTTTAAAGTAGGCGCTGGCGTTACTGCTGTACTTGCCACTGCCTGTGCATTTATCTTATTTACAAACGGAACACTTAGTATTCCAGGAAATGAAGCTGAAATATCTCAAAATGAATATACTAGTGTAGAAATTCCTGCAATAGAATTACCCGAAAACGGTTCGAATGCAAAAATGATTGGCTTAGTTGTATACAATGGGAAAGTGTATACTCAAACGATGTCAGAAATTGATCCAGAAGTTGCAAAAGCAATTCGTGGTGAAAAGCTCGGAACAACAAAAGGCAATATTGATGAATGGAGTAAACAAGATGCTTATTCAGTTGAATTCGCATCAACTATTGGTGTTGCAGATGTATATACTGTCGATGGATACGATAAAGATTTCCGTATCATGTCTTTTGAAGAATATAACGGATATGTATACGCACAATTTTTTGAAAACCTTAATGGTATTACTATCCAAAGTGGCAAGGATATATTTGGTAAGTTAAATATGGTCGGTAATATTTCATCTGCACAATATCGCACATTCGACGACTGGAATAGTGGTATCAATAACTTTTTTCCAATTGAAAATCTGGAGGGATTGAATCGTTTTATCGAAGCATTAAATCATGCAAAGCCTCTTTCTCGTAATGACAATGTTGATCCACTTGGTGATTCTCTAAACAGTGAGGACTATAGAGAGTTAACTTTAAACTTAGTCGATGGTACAAATGTAAAATTAACACTTCTAAAAGATGGATATATCTATTACGGTTATATGTACGATGCATATTTTCAAATGAATGAGGATGAATTTTCTAAGCTCTGGACCCAGCTTAAATAGTTTGTTGTGAGATAAATGAACATTTAATTTTACTTAACTAAACATCTAAAAAACGACACTTCCCTGTTGAAGTGTCGCTTTTTAAATGGTTTGTGAATCTATTACATAATAAATTAAACTGGACGAACTCCATGTTTTTTATCCACACCATCAACTTGTTTAGATTTATAAACTTCCATTCGTTTTTCTAATACTTCTCTTAATCTATTCGGTTCAATGACTTCATCTATAATTAATTCTGAAGCCAATTTATAAATATCAATTTCTTCACGATATTCATTTCTCTTTGTTTCAATAAAACTTGCTTGTTCTTCTTTTGGCATTTCTGCAATTTTGTTAGCATAAACTGCGTTTACTGCCGCTTCTGGTCCCATAACTGCAATTTGTGCTCCTGTTAAAGCGATACAAACATCCGGTTCAAATGCTGGGCCAGCCATTGCATAAAGTCCAGCACCATATGCTTTACGAACGATCACTGTAATTTTTGGCACAGTTGCCTCACTCATTGCAAAAATCATTTTCGCCCCGTGGCGAATGATTCCTACTTTTTCTACTTGTGTTCCAATCATAAATCCTGGTACGTCAGCTAAGAACAGTAGAGGAATATGGAATGCATCACATAGTGAAATGAACTTCGCAGCCTTATCTGCCGAATCATGGAATAAAACACCACCCTTTACACGAGGTTGGTTTGCAATAATCCCAACTGACTGCCCATTAATACGAGCAAGACCAGTAATGATTTCAGGTGCAAATAACTTTTTTACTTCACAGAACGAATCTACATCGATAATACGATCGATTAAATCATACATATTAAACGCTGCGTTTTGATTTTTAGGAATAATTTCATCAATAGACTTTTCAAAACTAGCTGGTACTTTCGGTGACTCGATTGTTGGTTTCGTTTTACAATTGTCAGGGAAGTAACTTAAATAACGACGTGCATAGGAAATTGCTTCCTCTTCAGTTTTCGCCAAAACATCTCCACAACCGGAAACTGAGCAATGCATTTTTGCTCCACCCATTGTTTCAAGATCTACCTTCTCGCCAATAACCATTTCGGCCATACGCGGTGAACCTAAATACATGGAAGCATTTCCTTCTACCATGACAACAACATCACAAAATGCTGGAATGTATGCACCACCAGCAGCGGACGGACCAAACAATAAACAAATTTGTGGAATGCGTCCTGACAACTTAACTTGATTGTAAAAAATTCGTCCTGCTCCTCTGCGACCTGGGAACATTTCTACTTGGTCAGTTATTCGTGCACCAGCAGAATCAACTAAATAAAGAAGTGGTACACCTAACTTCTCCGCAGTTTCTTGTATGCGAATAATTTTTTCTACCGTATGTGCTCCCCAAGAACCAGCTTTCACTGTTGAATCATTTGCCATTACACATACTGTACGTCCATGGATTTTTCCAATTCCAGTTACAACACCATCTGCTGGTAAGTCTCCCGCAAGGACATTCGCAAACGCACCGTCCTCTACAAGTAAACCTTCATCAAACAGTAATTCAAGTCGTTCACGAACAAACAATTTACCTTGTTCTTTATTTTTTGCGTGGTATTTTTCCGCTCCGCCTTGTCTGATTGCATCAACATATGCTTGATGTTTATGATCTAATGATGTATTTGTCATTTTCCCCATCCCCCTTTTATTTACCTCTATATACAGGTGAACGCTTTTCTTGAAAAGCTCTTAAACCTTCCAAACGATCCTCCGTATATAACAAACGGCTGTAGGCTAATGATTCAATTTGTAAGCCTGTCGCAATATCGGTTTGTAGACCTTGATTGATTGCTGTTTTTGCTTGTATAAGTGAAAGTGGTGCATTTTTTGCCATTTCAGCTGCTAGTGCCTTTGCTTCCACCAATAATTCATTAGCTGGAACTACCTTTTCTACTATGCCGTAGGTTAATGCTTCATCAGCTGTTAAACGACGAGCAGTATAAATAAGCTCTTTCGCTTTTCCTAATCCAATTAAACGAGGTAATCGCTGAGTTCCTCCAGCACCTGGAATAATGCCAAGTGCAGTTTCAGTTAATCCGACCATTGCATTGTCACTAGCAATTCTAATATCACAAGCAAGTGCCAATTCTAGACCTCCACCAAATGCAACCCCATTGATTGCAGCGATTACTGGTTGTGGTAGCAATTCAAAGTGATTTACTGTACGTCCAATTAAAGCAACCGTTTGACGTACTTGGTCTTCACTCATACTTTTGCGCTCTTTTAAATCTGCTCCAGCACAAAATGCTTTTTCACCATCGCCAGTGACAATGACAACACGAACCGAAGAATTATATTGAATCTTTTCTAGAGCTTCATTAATTTCGTGTAACATTTGAATAGAGAGAGCATTCGCTGCTTCTGATCTCATAAACGTTACTATTGCTACTCCATTTTCGGCTACTACATTTACGAAGTTTGACATGATGAATCCTCCCCACGGGCAATCATTACTTGTTTGGATGGTAACTTTCTCCCTAAATCTTCCTCGAGAGAAAGTGCTGCTTCTATAATTCGCTCTTGCTGTACACCAGTTTCAATTCCCATTTCTTGTAACATATACAATAAATCCTCAGTTGCAACATTTCCTGATGCACCTTTTGCGTACGGACATCCACCTAAACCGCCAATTGAACTATCAAATTTTGTAATTCCATGCATTAAACTAACCAAAGTATTCGCTAGTGCTGTTCCTCTAGTATCATGAAAGTGCATCGCCAATTGCTCTGGTTTAAAATGACGTAATAGTTCCTTTAGCAATATATCTACTTGTGTTGGAACACCAACTCCAATTGTGTCACCTAAAGATATTTCAGAAACGCCCATATCAAATAGCTTTTCTGCTACTTTTACAACTTGAGATGGCTCTGTATAGCCGTCATATGGACATGCAATTACTGTTGAAATATAGCCACGAACAGTTTTACCAGCAGCTAGTGCACCATCGACTACTTCTTTTAAGATTGGAAATGTTTCATCAATGGATTTGTTAATGTTCGATTTGTTATGACCTTCGCTTGCTGACATAAATATACTCACTTCATCGATGTTTGCTTCTAATGCTCGTTCTAATCCTTTACTATTTGGTACAAGCGCTGCGTAAGTTACATTTGGATTTCGTTTAATTGCTTTTAGCACATCAACTGCATCTGCTAATTGAGGAATCCATTTTGGATGCACGAAGCTCGTTACTTCAATGTAATCGAGCCCCGTCTCACTTAAACGATCAATTAACTTGATTTTTTCAGATGTTGGAACAAATGCTTTTTCATTTTGTAGTCCGTCCCGTGGGCCTACTTCCTTCAGTTGAACTCGTTTTGGTAGATCCATTCACAAATCTCCCTTACTCAATTTCTACTAAATCAGCATCACTGTTAATGAAGTCACCTTCAGCCACTAAAACACGTTTTACTGTACCGGATGTTTCAGTAACAATTGGAATTTCCATTTTCATAGATTCTAAAATCACAACATCTTGACCCTCTGATACTTGATCACCTTCTTGAACTAATACTTTCCATACCGTACCCGCCATATCTGATTTTACTATTGTCATTTTAACCCCTCCGAATATTTAATAAATTGTTGTTAAATAGCCTATCAAAAATGTAATAAAAGATTTTAAGCAATCAAGCTGTTTATTCTTGTATTTCTATTTTGATAAATAATATTCCTCTACGAACTTCGTTGTTGTTACTCCTGTGATAAACTGTGGATGTGTGACGATATCTAGTAACATAGGTATATTTGTTTTAATTCCCTCAATTACATAGTTTCGAAGCGCATCAGCTAATTTCACACATGCCTCTTCTCTCGTCTTTCCAAACACAATCAATTTCCCAATCATTGGATCGTAAAAAGGTGTTACCTCACTACCTGTTTCAACTGCAATTTCATGTCGAATTCCTTCACCCTCAGGCAATTGTAGCTTTGTAATTTTTCCTGGTGACGGGAAGAAATTTACTGGGTTTTCTGCATAGATACGAACTTCAATTGCATGCCCACTTCTTTGAAGAGTATCGCGAGAAACATTTAACGTTTCACCAATAGAAACTTTCAATTGCTGTTCCACTAAATCTAAACCAGTAATTTCCTCAGTCACTGGGTGTTCAACTTGCAATCGTGTATTCATTTCTAAGAAATAAAAGTTTTGCTCATTATCTACTAAAAATTCAACCGTACCAGCATTCGTATAGCCAATATGCTTCGCCGCATTTACTGCTGCATCGAGCATTTTTTGTCGTGTTTCTTCCGAAATAAATGGAGATGGTGCTTCTTCTACAACTTTTTGATTACGTCTTTGAATGGAACACTCTCGTTCATAAATCGGTACGACATTCCCATACTTATCTGCTAACACTTGCACTTCAACGTGATGTGGTTGATCAATATATTTTTCTATAAACATAGTGCCATCCCCGAAAAAGCTCAGTGCACGCTTACTGTTACCTTCAAAAGCTTTACGAAGTTCCTCTTCGTTGTGAACAAGCTGCATTCCAATACCACCGCCACCAGCTGATGCTTTTAACATCACTGGATAACCAATTCCCTCTGCTATTTGAACGGCATCATCTACATTGGCTATTGGGTCATTAACACCCTGTACAATAGGAACTCCTGCTAGCTCCATTGTTTTACGAGCCTCAATCTTGCTACCCATTGCTTCAATCACTTCTGAACTCGGGCCAATAAAAACAATTCCTGCTTCATCTACACGTTTCGCAAAGTTTGCATTTTCAGATAATAAACCATAGCCCGGATGAATTGCTTCAGCTCCCGATTCTTTCGCTACAGCTAAGATTGCATCGATATTCAAATAACTTTGAGCAACAGGTGGCTTACCAATGCAGTAGCTTTCAGTAGCTTCTTTCACATGTAAACTTTCTGTATCTGCTTCTGAATATATCGCAACAGTTTCAATGCCAAGCCTTTTGCAAGTACGAATTATACGTCGTGCAATTTCACCACGATTGGCAATTAACACTTTACTGAACATGTTCGTTCCTCCCTCATGAATTAACAGCCTAGTTGTCGTGAAATGACTACTCGTTGAATTTCAGAAGTCCCTTCTCCGATTTCCATTAGCTTAATATCACGAAGGTGGCGTTCTACATCGTATTCAGCCATATAACCATACCCACCATGGATTTGTATTGCCTGATTACATGTTCTAAAGCCCATTTCAGATGCAAACAATTTCGCATAGGCTGCTTCTTTTTTAAATGGCTTACCATTATCTTTTAGCCATGCCGCTTTAAATACCATGTTACGTGCTAATTCAATTTCCATTGCCATATCAGCTAATTTAAATTGAATTGCTTGTAACTTGGAAATTGATTGACCAAATTGCACACGTTCTTTTGAGTATTGCAGTGCTTTTTCGAACGCAGCTTGTGCAATTCCGACTGATAGTGCAGCTATAGAAATACGGCCACCATCTAATGTATTTAAAAATTGACCAAAGCCTTTTTTCTCATCACCTAACACATTTTCTTTTGGTACACGAACGTTTTCTAATATGATTTCACATGTATTTGAAGCACGAACACCCATTTTTTGATATTCCGAACGAATCGTTACTCCAGGTGTATCAGTTGGTACAATAATAGCTGTAATGATATTTTTACCGCGTTCATCTTGCCCTGTAACTGCTGTTACAACAACTTGACGAGCATAACCTGCATTGGTAATCCAACATTTTTCCCCGTTGATGACCCATTCATCACCATCTAAAATCGCCTTTGTTCTAGTACCACCAGCATCCGAACCTGCATTTGGTTCTGTTAAACCGAATGAACCTAATGTTTTTCCTTGCGCCATTGGTACTAAAAATTCTTGCTTTTGCTGTTCAGTACCAAAATTATAGAAAGGAGTTGCTCCAAGACTTACTGCTGCAGCGTATGATAATCCCGTTCCCCCACATGCACGGCCAATTTCCTCAACTGCTATTGCATAAGAGATCGTATCGCCACCTGACCCACCATATTGTTCTGGGAATGGAATACCAAACAGTCCAAGCTCAGCCATTTTATCGAAACTTTCTTTACGAAATGCATGTTTCTCATCTAACTCCCTAGCATGTGGCGTAATTTCTGCCTGTGCAAAATCATGTACCATTGACTTAATCATTTGTTGTTCTTTCGTTAACTCAAAATTCATTGTGAAATTTCCCCCTTTTCCCTTATGAGACCGACTAGTCGGTCTGTAATGTGTTTTTAAAAAAACTAGCTCAAAACTAGTTATTTTTACCCCTTATGGTTAATTGTAATTCTTGAGCTTCTTTTAAACCCTCTTCCGTCACAATTCCTCGTAATACAAAATCATTAAAATATGCTGTAATTTGTTCCATTGTTAGTGGCCCTTCACTCTTATACCATTTATATGTCCAGTTAACTAAACCGATGATTGCCATTGATGTAATACTAGTTGAAATTTCTGGTCGAAAATGATGACTTTCTTTACCATCATCTATAACTCTTTCAATTAGTTTACGATATTCTTTTCTTTTTTGATGAATTATATCTTTATAGTCATCTTGTAAATAAGCGCTTTCATCGTAAAAAACGGTAATATGTCGAATGTATACATCAAATACATTCGTAAATGAACCGAGCATATTGTATAACCTTAATATTGGAGAATCATAACTTTCATACACTTGTTTCGTTTCTGCTAAAACATGTGAAATAAAAATGTCGTGGATTTCATAAAGTAACGAATCTTTCGACTTAAAATTGTGATAAAAACCACCTTTTGAAGTATTCGCTTTTTCAACAATTTCATCGATTGTTACCCCGTGATACCCCTTTTGTTGAAATAAGTCGAGTGCTGTCTCAATAATTCTTTCTTTGACCGATTGCTTCAATTGCTTACCCCCTATATCACTCCCTAATCTGCAATTGTATATTAGGTTATCATCTAGGATGATGTTGGAAAAAATATACCACTTAATAAAAATTTAGTCTAGAATATTTTTTCCCATTTTTTCAAATTTTCTTTTTATAGCTATAGTCAGATAAAATGATCACTTAATTTAACTCTATAGGAATAACAAAGATTATTTCATTGCCACGTTGTTTAAAATTCGATTAAAAAAGGTTGGGCATCCTCATTTAAACATAATTCAATTCTTTCTCTAAAATTTGAATTAGTAACCATCTCTAGCCCTTCCTTAATTGGAAAGTAACCGACTTCTAAACTTTCAGGTGTAGTGGTTAACTCTCCTCCAACTGGCTTTGCAAGGAACAAAGTATTACAAATTGAACGATTTACATTTTGAAATATGCCACAAAACTTTATGATTTCAACATCGATGCCAGATTCCTCTTTCGTTTCACGAATGGCTGCGTCACTTAATGATTCGCCTTCTTCCACTTGTCCACCTGGCATTTCCCAACCTCTCCTAGGTCCTTTTATTAATAAAATTTCATTGTTCTCATTAATGACGATTGTTGCTGCGGAAACGATATGTTTTGGTGGGGTGAAAGTTTTAATTGTATTTGACTCCATCTAATTTCCTCCTATCTATATCCTCATTTCCCTCTGATACTATGTTTGTTCTTAATGAACAATCATTGTTGTACCAAGTTCTATG
>DATMFE010000093.1:0-1793 GCA_035556295.1 Ureibacillus sp. | reverse complement strand
CTTGGCGTGGTATGGAGAGAAAGTGTCTACGAAGAGTTAGAAGCAGGGGAACAAGCCCTTACATTAGCTGCTTTATTACACCTCGATCATTCAGGTAAGGCGCTTGTGTCAACATATATCCAAAAATCTGGCTTAACACCGAGAGAGTGGATTTCTGCATTAATCAATGCTATATTGCCACCGCTATTGCATTATTTATATCAATATGGAACAGTATTTTCACCGCATGGTCAAAATACTGTGCTTGTATTAAACAATTTTAAACCTGTTCGAATTATTATGAAAGACTTTGTCGATGATGTGAATATCAGTAACCAACCGTTTGATGAGTTACAATCATTATCCCAAGAGTTAAAAACTGTATTAAGAAGTGAGGAACCAGAAGGGTTAACACAGTTTATTTTAACCGGTTTATTTATTTGTCATTTCCGTTATTTAGCAACGATTTTAGAAGAGCATGAAGGGGTTACTGAACAAGAGTTTTGGAGTACTGTACGTAATGAAATTTTGCATTATCAATCACAATATCCGCATCTGCATGATCGATTTAAACTATTTGATTTATTGCGTCCTAGAGTGACAAAATTAACATTAAACCGAAATCGTATGTTTGATTATGGATACGCAGATGATGGGGACCGTCCGCATGCAAGTGAATATGGAACAGTAAGAAATGCACTACATGAGGTTTGTGAATTTGCAAAGTAATTCTATTATTTGAATAATTTCAATTTAATAGGTGAACTGTTAGTTTGATAAAAAAGAATAGAGTTCACTAAATAACTAATTTTCTTTATCTATTACTTGCTTGTTTTAAAAGAGTGCTGCCTTTATGGGTAAGTAGTTCAGTTTTATCGGGAAAATATAAAATAACAGCTTAAAAAGCATTTAAAATCACAACATAAATAGTAACTGAAAGACAAACGCTTGGATTTCAATTTTCCAAGCGTTTGTCTTTACTTGCCCTAATCAATTCAAACTACCCTTTAGTTCAATACATTTAATCTTTGACGACTTCAATCAGGTCAGTATGAATATTTAAAAAATAAGTTTCTAATAATTCCTCTAACTTTCCATTAAGGTTGTAATATTCATTATTCGCTATTTCAATGACTCTATAAAAATCTTCTTCTTCAATTTCATTATTTTCTAATGCCTTGAATAACCTCCACATTTCCTCTCCGTATTTCTTCTCGATTTTCGCATAATTATGAGCGCCAATTTTTTCAAGAATACCTATGAGTTCTTTCAAGTAATTAGTGATTCCTTCTTTCTCTATATGTTCTGAAAACCATGTGAATAAACTTTCATGACCGCCACTTTCAAGTTCTGAATAGTATTGGAAAACAATAAATAGTTCATTTGTCATTCTATTTTCTGTTGGGAAGTCATACTCGCTTATCACTGAAATAACTGCGTTCCATATATCCTCATTACTTAATAAGTCTTTTCTTTTCATTTTATATTTCATTACATCCCCTCTAACAATAATGAATATTTATTTCTTATATATCTATTATACCGTAACGGTTTCTTGGGTAACGGATAAACAATAATGCGATAGCATACTCGCTATCTTTCAAGTTATAATAAAGGGGTTTATCTAATATTTTTCGACATGATTTGATGCACCTCAGTCTTTTTTTGCACACTTTTGTAATGTATTTGTTATATGAATCAAATACGGGTGTTACTTTAACGTGGTAATATGTGAAAAAAGAGGGTTCGGGGGAAAGAATATGAAAAAAATTATCGCAGCATTTGTTGTGACAGGGTTGATGCTTTCAAACCCA
>DATMFE010000092.1:0-5614 GCA_035556295.1 Ureibacillus sp. | reverse complement strand
TTTTTCAAGCACAAACGAATTATACAATCTTTTTACGTACAACATTTTGGATTATGCTCTTAGTAACTATTGGGTTATTCATTTATTCTTTATCCGTTTTTTCAAATCTTAATCGAGATCGAGATGATGCTCAGGCAATTGAACAGGAAAAGATGGACATCATGGAAAAGTCATTCGTTGCATTATCGTCCCAAAAGAATATAGACGAAGCGGTACTCCAAGCTGTTTTTAGAGAGTATAGCGAGCATTTACAGCACTTAGCTATATTTTCTACTGAAGATATAAAGGATTTTACCTATTTGCAAGAAGGCCCAACAAATACTTTTCCAATTGATTATTCAAAAGCAGTAATGGTCATTGGTGAAAATGGAGAGATTTCAGAATCCATCATCCCGAACGATTATGACATCGGGACAGTAGCAATGGCTAATGGAAAATGGATTGTGCAATATGAATACAAAGAATCCTATCTTGAAACCGTTGAAGATGCACATCAGATTAAATACTATGCACCTTCTAATTGGACAATCTTTCAGTTGCCGATTTTGTTTATAATCATTACCATATTCATATTAGGGAACATCCTATACCAAAAACGCATTACAAAACCAGTGGAAAACATATTAGACTAACTCAAACAAAATGATTCACGATTCACAATTCACAAAGGATAAATGTCCTTTTTTAATGAAGTCATTGAGCTGAAAATCATTGGTTAACTATCTAGCATTTCTACAAAAAAATGAGCTATTTTAGTAGATTACCTATCTTCTAAAATAGCTCATTTATATTGGATAAGTATGTTCCTATGTTACTTTCCATGGAAAGTATTTTAACGTAATTTATATTCTGTTCGATTTTTTTGACGCAATTGTTTAGCACGCACATCATACCAAATAAGGCTCGCGATTTCTTTCACTGATCGTTCTAATTCAGATCCTTTAAATTGATCGATGAATACTTTTAATAAAGCATTGAGTATCAGTGTCCGAGTTGACTTGCGATTTAATTCCTCAACGATTGCTGTAACAATTTCTTTTTGCGAGTTGGATAGATTTTGTTCAGTTAGATTATTCAGTTTAAGCATTATTTCTGAAATATCAACATGATAGAGTTTTTTTGAAACGTTTAATAGTGCGTTAATTTTATCCGTATTAAAAATTGCCGTTTTTTCGTGTATCATTAGATCGATTATTTTTTCTAAATATTTCAAAGAAGTAGAAGCAATTTCTTCTATAGAAACCGAATGTTGATTTATAAGTTTAGATGTGAAGCTTAAATGTTGCATCATCCCATAAAATAAAACGGCAGCTTCAAATCCGTCATTACGCATTTCATCACCATAAATTTCGCATAGGCGCAAACTGAACCATTCACACTCTATGAGTCGATGGCGTAAAACAAGTTCTTTTAATTCGACTTCCCCAGAATGTAAAATTTCTTCGTATATAACATCTAATCCTGATATTTGATTAATATTCCAAAGTACCGCAATTTGATTTGCAAATACGTGTAAATCTGCAGGGTCTTTTCCTATCATGAGTTCAGAACGTAAAAGCGAAGCATCATATCTAGCTTGTTCTAATATCGCTTCAATACATTCCGTTTTTGAGGAAAAGTAATTATAAAATGTACCTTTTGAGATCCCTGCACGTTGAATGATCTGTTGAATCGATGTTTTCATGACACCATATTCTACAAATAATTGTAATGCATGATCAATTACTGCTTTTTTTCGGTTATTCATTTTGAACTCCTCTATTAATTAGTGGCTTTCAACATTATACACGAAAAAAGTGGTGATTGAATAATTTTTTGGACTTAGTGAACATTTATGTTGAAAAAAGTGTACTATGGGTATAAAATATTTGAGTTAAAGAAAAAAGAGAGAGATAAAGAAAAGGGGAACCAAAATATATGACATCAAGTAATCAGGAGAAAAAACCGCCATATTTAGTGATCGCAATTCTTTTCTTTGGTGCGTTTGTTTCATTCTTAAATAACTCTTTGTTAAATGTAGCATTACCAACGATCATGACCGACTTTGAAAAAGATTATGCAACAGTTCAGTGGTTAGCTACAGGCTATATGCTAGTTAGTGGTGTATTAATCCCTGTATCAGCATTTTTAATTACACGTTTTAAAAACCGTCATTTATTTATTACATCAATGGCACTCTTTACAGTAGGTACTGCAATAGCAGCTTTTGCTCCTAACTTTGAATTACTTTTAACTGGGCGCATGGTTCAAGCAGCAGGTTCTTCCGTAATGGGGCCATTATTAATGAATATTATGTTAGTAAGCTTCCCTCGTGAAAAACGTGGTGCAGCAATGGGGATCTTCGGACTAGTAATGATTACTGCTCCAGCAATTGGTCCAACGTTATCAGGTTATATTGTTGAGTATTGGGACTGGCGCTTATTATTCGAAATGATTTTACCATTCGCAGTAATCAGCTTAGTATTAGCCGTTTGGAAATTACAAAATGTGATGGAAACACGTAATTCTTCACTTGACTACTTCTCGGTGGTATTGTCTATCATTGGTTTCGGTGGAGTATTATACGGCTGTTCAACGGCAAGTTCAGAAGGCTGGGATAGTGCGAAAACATTAGTACCATTAATCGTTGGTATAGTCGGTATTATTTGGTTCATCGTTCGTCAATTCCGTTTAGAACAACCTTTATTAGATTTACGTGTTTATAAATATCCAATGTTCGCAGTAGGTAATATCATTTCTATGGTTGTAACTGCGGCAATGTTCTCAGGAATGATTTTAACACCTGCTTATGTACAAAGTGTGCGTGGAATTTCACCACTTGATTCAGGTTTAATGTTATTACCAGGTGCAGTTGTGATGGGGATCATGTCACCGATTACAGGTAAATTATTTGATAAATTCGGACCTCGTATTTTAGCATTTGTTGGTTTAGCGATTACAGCATACGCAACATATTTATTATCAGGTATGGATTTAGAAACAACTAAATTATCAATTGTCGTAATGTATACATTACGTATGTTTGGTATGTCAATGGTAATGATGCCAATTATGACAAATGGTTTAAACCAATTGCCAACACGTTTAAATCCACACGGTACTGCTGTAAACAACACAGTACAACAAGTTATTGGATCCATCGGTACAGCGTTATTCGTAACTTTAATGAACTCTGTAGCGACAAACAAAGGTGAAGAATTAGTAAAAGCAGCAGATCCTGCAAATTTACAAGACCAAATGTTTATGGCAGGTATTCAACAACAATCTTTACTTAAAGGTATTGAAGTTTCATTCTTAGTTGCAACAGGCGTTACGATTTTAGCGTTAATCTTAACGTTATTCTTAAAACGTGTTGATGTAAGTAAAGGCCAACCAGAACAAATCGAGAAATAATTATTCAATATTGTTTGAGCTGAATTCAATAACAATTAATAAAGCTACCTAACCTTCCTAGTTAAAAGGAGGATAGGTAGCTTTAATTATAGTTAATAGTGAAACGTGCTTTTGTTAAGGAATTTAAACGGCTTCTAAGTTAGTTACTTGCACCTGCAACGTCTATCTTCGCAGAAGGAGGCTATTTGTTGTATTTAATAATTACTATCTTCATTGTGGCATTTGTATTTAGACGCAAAATCGAATTACTATTACCACAGCAGGCTATGCCTGTATCATTAGTGATTACTTTTGTAATGTACGTTGTAAAGTTTTTATAATATCCGATTGAAATTTGCGCTGACGAGAAAGAATAAATTTTTTTCGTCAGCAGTTCTTATTTTATTAATGATAAACCCGATTTACCTCATTCACATACTGATTGAACTACTATTATAGCGTCAAATAGCCCCACCTTATTAAAGAGGGGGGCTTGCCTTTCAACACATTTAGCTTATTGTCGCTTCTTAGTTTTTTTATTATTAAGTATTTCTGCAGCAGTTAAGGGTTCATTTGCAAATTCATGATCAAACTCCCTAGATAATTTCTTCTTGACTGCTTGCTTATCACTAACAGTATCGCTTACATTGCTCTTTCGGTTTTTACTCATTATAGACACCTCCATGATTTTAGTTTGCCACGTGGTAACTTGAGTATGCATTTTTGTTAAATATCCATATTGTGGAACATTGTTATCGAACTTGAAACTACGTGACGAAAACTAAAGGTTTAAAAATGGCATTGAGTAAATTGTGTGTTATCATGATATAATTATCTATACATAAGCATTATTAGATGTAACTTTTTAATAAAGCCAAAATTTAAGTCGGAGTCTATTTTATATGAAGGAAATATCAGATATTCAACAAATGTTCTCGCTAATTTCAGAAAAATCTTTAAATATTATCTCTTCAATTTCAGCGGATGGTGTATTCACTTATATCTCTCCTAATGTGCAGGCGTTACTTGGATATACCCCAGAAGAAGTAATCGGTAAACCCGCGGCTATTTTCAATCACCCTGACACGAATAAAAAACTTCCTGAGCATCGAAATTCGTTGTTAATCGACCAAGATACGGTTCGATTTACGGGTCGTGTACGTCAGAAAAGTGGAGAATATCGATGGTATGAGACGACAGCTCAATATATTCGTGACCAAAATGGAACTATTATACAAACAATTGGTGTGGGGCAAGATATTACAGAACGCAAAGAAGCTGAAGATAAAATTTCCTATCTTGCTTATCACGACAGTGAAACAGATTTGCCAAACCGACGTTTGTTTAAAGAACGTCTCAGTTTACTTTTAAAAGAAAATACTAATAGATTTGTCGGCCTGATGTTACTTGATTTGGATGGTTTTAAACACGTCAACGACACTTTTGGACACAATATTGGTGATCAACTTCTGTTTGAAGCAGCAAAAAGGTTGAAATTCGCAGTTGGAGACAAAGGTTTTGTCGCTCGTTGGGGTGGTGATGAGTTCACAGTACTACAAGAAAATATTGAAAGTCGGGCTGACATCACTTCACTAGTTGAACACATCACGGATGTAATCTCCAAACCATTTAACATTGCGGGTAATACAATTTTTATTACTGCTAGTATTGGTGTGGCTATTTCACGAGAGGATGGCAACACGGTTGAGATGCTAATTAAAAATGCGGATGCAGCGATGTATAATGTCAAAAATCAGTCGAAAGCTATTAATTGTACTCATTCCTAATAAAATCATTGAGTTCATAACTTAAATGTAGAAATTAAGATCATAAAACAAGATAGCAATACATAAAAGGCATGAATGTTGATCAACGTTCGTGCTTTTTTTCGATTATTGAAGATGCTAATAGTTTATCCTTACCTATAGGAGTACTATGCAAGAAGAAGGATTAATGTATTCTTTGTTGAAGTTACTGAACTAACGAGGTCTAAAGTCCTATCAATAATTAAGGAGATGTATAAGATGAATGAAATTCAAGGTACAAAAATCAAACAATCTTCCAAAGCTGAAAACATTCTTTCTCAGATCAATAGTAATACGAGGTTAGGCGACTTACGAAAAATTGCGAAGGACATAAAAAAAGATCATGAACTAGCGATGGAACTATGGTCAACACAACAGTTTTTGCCGAGGCTATTAGCAATCTTAATTATGGATAAAAAACTTCTTTCACAAGATGT
>DATMFE010000091.1:0-1741 GCA_035556295.1 Ureibacillus sp. | reverse complement strand
TTCACTGTTATTCACAGATATATCTAATATATTTATTTCACTAAAGCCTTTATTACCAACACTAACAATAACTAATTTATCATCTTCACTTGATGCAAGTGTACCAATTTCCAATGGTGGATTAAATTTTATAAAGAAATAAACACCACCGATGGTTATTGCTAATACTAAAAATGATATCCAAAGTTTCTTCATTTAGTATTCCATCCTCATTTTGAATTTTTTATTAAACAAATCCGCTTCGTTAGCTTAATAATAAAGGTTCTTTTTCTTCTTTAGATTTAGTTAAGTCAGCCAAGTTAATGCCGCAAGCAGCTGCATGGACAACTGGATCGTATTTACCGTTATTTTTCAGAAGCGAATAAATTAAATTAGCCAATTTACCACACAAATGACCAATTGCTTTTTTCTTACTCATTCCTTCTTCAACCTTACGGTCATAATAGGCTTTAAACACGGTAGGATGAGGTTTACCATTAGCCAATATTATTAAGGCAATCTGATAAAGTACTCGACGAGCATCCCGAACCCCGCTGTTGGTTTGTTTAGTCCCTTTTACTGATGTACCAGATTGTGTATTTTCAGCCGAAACCCCTAAGTATTTCTTAAATTCTTTATATGTATTGAATCTTTCAATATCACCAATAACGCCTATTAATGTACAAGCTATATTTTCACTAACGAAGGGGAGGGATAGTAGAATTTCAGTATATGGGTGGGGTTGAATTCCTTTATCGGGTACTCCCCATAGAAGATCATGAATTTCCTGATCTATCAGTTTTAAACTTTCTTCAAGCCGTAAGGCTTCTTCAATAACCCACTTTTGGCGTCCTACAAGATGCTCAACAGGCACAGCGACAGTATTAGGCATCACTTCCGCTAAAATTTTAGCAGCCTTTTTGGCAACATTTTTAGCACCAGCTTTTGAAATAGCATTGTATAATTCATCTTCGCTAGTTTCTTTCATATGTAGTCCGGTAGGGTATTGTAGAACCAATTTCATTACTGAGATTGAACTTAATTTTTTAAAAGCTTTGTTTAAATCAGGGTGTGTGACTTTTAGTAATTGTTGTACTTGATTTTTTCTGCGAGTAAGTTGAACATTGAGATACCAACGATCTCTCATAACTGTTCTAAATAAGGATTGTAGTACTGTTTGTGGTCGTATAAAAGTTACACCTTGCATATTGGGGTGAAGTTGCTTATGCCATCCCATATATGACATTACCTTTGCATCCATTGAATCTGATTTCTCGCTTATTCCTAAACTTTTACGGAATTCCCCAACTGCTTTATTTTCTATTTGAAACAAATCATAACCTTCAATTAGTAACACTTGTTGGGCTAAATAAGAATAATGTCCACCCGTTGGTTCTAAGAGGATTAAGAAGTCGTCTTTATTTAAATTGAACTGTTCCTCTATTTGTTTAAGGGCGCTTAAAAATTCTGCGATTCCCACACTATCAGAGTTGAACTTCAGTGTCTTAGTGCGCTTCCAAGCTACTCCTTTAGGGTCTAAAAAAGCTTCATATCTTATACAAGAAGCAACATGGAAACTCGCTCCTATATCAATTCCAACATAGAACTGGTAAAACTTCCGTGATTCTTGTTCATTATTAACTTCAGTTTCATTTCCATAGCTAAATGGACTACTGGTGCTTTTCATTAATTTCCCTCCAATAAACTAACAGTATGACATATCTGACTATCCAAGTTTCTGTTAGAGCTTTAAGCCCAATGT
>DATMFE010000090.1:0-11580 GCA_035556295.1 Ureibacillus sp. | reverse complement strand
CTCCAGTGCTTGTCTCGTATCGAAGCATAAGACCAATCCCCGTTCCAATACATACTCCTCCAAAGATCACACTAGGAAAAACAGAAAGTTGAAACTGGTCTTTAATAGGCTCTAGCCAATCAATCAATAAAGAAGAAATAATTAACCCATAAAAACTATTATAAAAATAAGTTCTTTCATAAACCCAAGCAAACCAACATAATGGGAAGCCCAAAATAATCATCGTTACACCTGTGGGAAATTCAAAATAATAGTGAAGGATAAGAGCAATTCCAATTGTCCCTCCATCCAACAAATAATGAGGAACTAAAAATCCATTAATTCCTATACTTAATAATAAGCTTCCGACAAGAACAACCGGTATTTTTCGAAAAATAATAATCACCTTTTTAGTCAAATTATCTCTTACTATATGTATAAGCTTTAGCTAGCTCTCATGAATGTTTTTTTATCGATAAATCTCTTAGAAAAAATTATTCTAAGAGCTTTTTGGCTACCTTATATGTTTTCATTCTTTATTAGGTAATTGCTTAAATTGAATATTTTTTATCATTTGAGCAAACTACTCAAGACGTTCTGCAATGTCAGCTAACTATTGATTACCATTCATGAAACAGAAAAAGTCTACCTCTTTTGACTGGGAAGAGGTAGACTTTTTCTGTTTTTAAGCTGTATATGATATACAACCTTAGTTAACATAATCACTCTTTCCGGAACACACATCAAAAAAGAACCCTTGCGGCAGTAGGGGGACTGACCCCTAATAGTGAGACAAATAAAAAACACCTTTAAGTTAAAAAACGGGTATATACTACCTAACAATCACTTGGAGGTGTTTTTTCCATGGGGACAAGAGTTAGTTATCCAGCAGAGATAAAGATAAAAGCTATTGAGATGAGATTAGCTGGTATACCTGTCAAAGAAGTGCTTTCCCAATTAAATATTCGCAGTTACACCCAATTAAAAAGGTGGATGAGATGGTATAAAAATGGAGAAATGTATCGATTTTAATAGCCTGTAGGCAAGCAGTATTCATACGGAAAGGGACCTGGCTTTAAAGACGAAATGTCCAAATTGAAAGCAGAAAACCGGTATTTAACACAACAGATTGAGGTCTTAAAAAAGTACAAGGAATTGGAGAGGAAGTGCTCCCAGCAATCGTAGTGAACGTAAATGGGAAAATCATTGCATATTCGATTGGTGATCACCAAAATGTAGAATTTGTTTTAGATGCGTTAAGCCAACTTCCTTTTTTACCTAAAGGATGTACGTTGCATAGTGACCAAGGATCTGTGTACACATCGCATCTCTATCAACAAAAAATTAAAGAAAGAGGCATTACTATGAGTATGTCCCGTAAAGGGACACCCGCAGATAATGCCTCCATTGAATCGTTTCATTCCTCGCTAAAGTCTGAAACGTTCTACCTCGACGAGTTAACATATACGACGACCACCATCGTCGAAAACTAGATTACTTATTACAACAATGCCCGTATTCAAACGAAACTAAACAACCAGTCACCAGTACAATACCGGCAGCTGGCTGTTTAAAAGGTGCTTTGAGTCCTGTCTCACAAACAGGGTGCAGTCCCACGGTTCCGCCGAGGGTTCATTTTCCGGAGTATGCAACTTTTTACACATTGCTGATAGAATAGGCATTCTATTGATCAAATCAATGAAAACAATGTATAAGAAGTCCACCTTTTATGCATATGCTATCCCTTATAAAAATAGTATTTTTCGGAATTTAAGCTATGTTATATAGTGGAACAAAGTTCATATTAAGTTTCCTTTGTAAGCTAACTCACCTGACGACCTGAGGTAACTTTTTAAATTTGGTTCTTTAAATATTTTTTGCTCCATTCTCCCATACTATGCAGGATAGGAATGAAACTTTGTCCTAACGGTGTTAGCGAGTATTCTACTTTTGGAGGAACTTCTTTATATACTTCTCTGTGAACCATTTGATCTTCTTCCAGTTCTCTTAACTGACGTGTCAAAATCCCTTTTGAAATATCAGGTAGAAGTTTTTGAAGTTCATTAAACCTCCTAGTTTCTATGCTTAAATGCCATAGAAGAATGATCTTCCATTTCCCAGCAATAATTTCTTGTGTTTGTGTAACAGGACAAACTTCTTTATGCTGCTCTGGAGGTTCACCGATCCAATTTCTTGCCATAATAAATGCCTCTCTTTCTTAATGGTTCTATTTTTGTGACTATGTCATAAAAAAATGACTACTTTTAAAAAAACAGTTAAGACTATAATATTATATTATCCCGTATAAATAAAATCTCTTTCAATGGACCTTATTTTATACATTAGTTGTAACCGAATTGGTTATAACGGAAAAATATAAAAATGGAGGAATTATTCATGAAAATGTTAGTAACAGGTGCAACAGGGAGATTAGGAACAAAAGTGGTAGACACTTTATTGAAAACTGTACCAGCGAACCAACTAGCTGTCAGCGTCCGAAATCCTGAGAAAGCTGAAAGACTTCGAGTTCAGGGAGTAGACGTTCGTCAAGGTGATTTTGATCGTCCAGAAACATTGGATGCAGCTTTTAAAGGCATCGATCGGTTATTACTCATTTCTGCGGATGGAGATAATGAAACAAGAATTCGTCAACACACCAATGGAGTAGCTGCCGCAGAGCGTGCTGGAGTTAAATTTATTGCTTATACTAGCATAGTAAACGCACAGAAAAGTAAAAACTTCCTTGCTCCAACGCATCAGGCAACTGAAGAAGCTATCTTGAAAACAGGTATTTCCTACTCCTTCTTACGTAACAACTGGTACTTGGAGAATGAAATTTCAAGCATTCAAGGTGTACTAGCAGGAGCCCCATGGGTAACTTCTGCAGGAAATGGCAAAGTAGGTTGGGCACTTCAACAAGATTATGCAGAGGCTGCTGCTACAGTACTGTCTGGAAATGGTCATGAAAATACAATCTATGAACTTTCAGGTAAGCTATTGAGTCAAGACGAACTTGCTTCTGCTCTTAGCAGTGTATTAAGGAAAGAAGTGTCTGTACAGCTGGTTGATGACGCTACTTATGCCGATATTATGAAAGGTGCCGGCGTACCTGATTTCCTTATTCCTATGCTTGTTGACATCCAGAAAGGGATTCGAGAAGGCACACTAGAAATCGAAAGCAACGATTTTGAAAAACTTCTTGGACGTCCAGCTACACCAATTAATGAGGGGTTAACTCAAATCTTTAAAGCCATCTCTTAAACAGCATAATCGAACTTAATTAAGAACCGACCTCTCAAAATGAAACAGAGGTCGGTTTTCAAATTCAAGATGGATTGTCAACATTAAATCAAACAACTTTTTTAAGGGAGCTATTGAAAAAGCTGCAGAGCTGGTGGAAGAAATCCCTGGTTCCTTCTGTCCTCAGCAATTTTCCAATCCTGCCAATCCTCAAACGTATTATAAAACCCTTGGTCCTGAAATCTGGGACCAGATGGATGAAAAAGTGAATATATTCGTTGCTGGAGCTGGCGGGACCTTCATGGGTACGGCTAAATTTTTAAAAGAAAAAAAATAAGGAGATCAAAACGGTAATTGTTGAACCTGAGGGTTCAACTATCAATGGCAGGCAGCCAGGACCTCATAAAACAGAAGGGATTGGAATGGAATCGTTGCCTGATTTCATGGACCCGTCTTATTTTGACTACATCCATACTATTTCTGATCAGGATGCATTCAGTCTTGTAAGTGAACTGGCATTAAAAGAAGGACTATTGGTTGGAAGTTCATCGGTTGCAGCTTTTAAGGCTGCTCTTATCGAAGCTGAACATACGGCTACAGAAACGAATATTGTTGTTATTTTTCCAGATGGAAGTGAAAGATACTTAAGTAAGAATATTTATGAAGGTGGGATTTAAGATGAAAAGGAAGACAAAGCTTATTCATGGAGGGATCAGCAGTGACCCGCATACTGGTGCAGTTTCAATGCCAATCTACCAGGTCAGTACCTACAAACAGGAAGGTGTAGGGGGACATAAAGGTTTTGAATATTCACGTACCGGTAATCCGACAAGGCAGGCTCTTGAAGAATTAATAAAAGATATTGAAGGCGGCACTGCCGGCTTTGCTTTTGGTTCGGGAATGGCTGCTATTACAGCAGTCATGATGCTGTTTAATAAAGGAGATCATGTCATCATGACAGATGATGTATATGGCGGAACATTCCGGGTGATGAGCAAAGTGCTGAATCGATTTGGAATTGAATCTACCTTTGTAGATACAAGCAACCTGAAAAATATCCACAGTGAGATACGTGAAAATACCAAAGCTCTTTATTTAGAAACACCAACCAATCCGCTTTTAAAAATTACAGATATTGAGGCAGCTTCCAGTTTGGCAAAAGAAAATGGTCTGTTAACCATTGTTGATAATACTTTCTCCACACCTTACTGGCAAAATCCAATTGAACTTGGTGCAGATATTGTATTGCACAGTGCCACCAAATATATTGGAGGACATAGCGATGTGGTAGCAGGTCTTGTGGTTGTAAACACCGAGAAGCTTGCACAGGATCTCCACTTTGTGCAAAATTCTACAGGTGGTGTACTGGGACCTCAGGATTCATGGCTATTAATGAGGGGGATCAAAACCTTGGGTATCAGAATGGAAGAGACAGAGGAAAATACTGCAGCTATTGTAAACTTCCTGACTCAGCATTCTTCTGTCAAAAAGGTATTTTATCCTGGCCTTGAGAACCATCCAAACCATGAAATTGCCAAAAAACAGGCCAGAGGTTTTGGAGGAATGGTGTCATTTGACGTGGGCAGTGGGGAAAAAGCAGATCATCTATTAAGTAAAATTCATTACTTCACTTTAGCTGAGAGTCTTGGTGCGGTTGAAAGTTTAATATCCGTGCCGGCCCGCATGACACATGCATCCATTCCAGCGGAGCGAAGAGCAGAGCTCGGCATTACTGAAGGTTTGGTTCGCATTTCGGTAGGGCTAGAGGATGTAGAAGATTTAATTGAGGATCTTCGAAAGGCGCTTGAGTAAATAACCAATTATTTTAAAAGCAGTCCAAGACAAAAAAACTGTTTTTGCCATTTGTCATGGACCACAAGTGTTAATCGATACAGACCTTTTAAAGGGTGTCGACATCACTGGCTATAAATCCATTCGCAACGATTTGAAAAATGCTGGTGCAAATTATAAAGGCGAAGAAGTTGTCATTAACAAAAATATTGTAACAAGTCGAGAAGCAAAAGATATTCCAGCATTCAATCGTGAATCACTAAAACTTTTAGCTAAATAACAATGGTGATGTAAAAACTTAAATATTTTCAACTTGCGGATTCTTTAATCAGAATCCGCAAGTTGATCAAACAAACGTATGAATAAAGGAGGTATTTCGTTGTCATCATTAAAAGGAAAAAGAGTGGTTGTTTTAGGAGGTACATCTGGTATTGGTTTAGCCGCTGCTAAGGCGTTTCTCGATGAATCCGCCCAAGTCATTATTGCTAGCCGTTCTGCTTCAAAATTATCTGACGCAAAAGTGAAGATTGGTGGTAACGCAGAGGGCTATGAAATCGACTTTCGTAGCGAAGAAAAGGTTGCTGACTTTTTCAAGAAGGTTGGAAAATTTGATCACCTAGTGGTGACTGCAGGTGAAGGCGCAATGGGTCACTTTAGCGAACTGCCTGTTGCAACAGTAAGAGAGGCTTTTGATAGTAAGTTCTGGGGGCAGTATATTTCGGTTCGTGCTGCTCTTCCATACTTGAATAATGAAAGTTCTATTACATTAACTTCGGGTGTATATGGTGTACGTCCTCCTCAAGGTGCAACGACTCTAGCTTCCATTAATTCAGCAATCGATGGATTAGTACGAGGACTTTCAGTAGACCTGGCACCTATCAGAGTAAACGTGGTATCACCTGGTATTGTTGACACTCCTCTTTATGGCGGAATGTCAGAAGATCAAAGACAAGTTATGTACCATGGGATTGCTAAGCAATTACCTGTCGGACGTGTTGCTCAACCTAAAGATATAGCTGAAACCTATGTTTATCTAGCGAAAAATGGGTTTACAACTGGCACATCCGTTCTTATCGATGGAGGAGCTCATCTGATCTAATCCATTGATATCAAAGTCGATTGATAAATTGGTTTAGAATAGAAGTGGTGAGGATAGCCTATGAGCGTCTGACACTCATAGGCTATCCTCTATCCTCACTTTCTTTGTTTTTTTGCACAGAAGGAAGCAGAAATGGTCATATCATGCAATAAAGAATTGAGTTGTTGGTTACGGGAATTCTAAATATATGCGTACTTTATACGTAGAGATGTTAACAGTCTACTTCTATGATAACCAAATACATAAAAGAAAGGGTCGAGCCTAATGGATGAAAAGAAAAGGGCGGGAATTAAAGATGCATTAGCTAAACACGTGGTAACCCTACCTGACGGCACTTCTTTACCTAGTTTAGGACAAGGAACATGGTACATGGGGGAAAATCCCCAAGTGAGAGACAAAGAAATAAAAGCCTTGCAGCTCGGCGTAGAATTGGGCATGACACTTATTGACACTGCTGAAATGTACGGAAATGGCGATTCTGAACGCTTAGTTGGCGAAGCCATTAAAGGACTCAGAGATGAAGTCTTTTTAGTCTCAAAAGTGTATCCCCATCATGCAGGTTTAGATATGATTTCAAAAGCATGTGAAAACAGCTTAAAACGACTCGGAACAGACCACTTGGACTTATATCTTCTTCACTGGAGAGGACGTGTTTCTTTAGAGGAAACAATTGAAGGAATGGAAAAACTACGTGAAGAAGGGAAAGTTTTAAGATGGGGCGTCTCTAATTTTGATACGGTTGATATGGAAGAGCTATGGAACACTACGAACGGGAAAAATTGTGTGACGAACCAAGTGCTATACCATTTAGGTTCAAGAGGAATCGACTTCGATCTCTTACCATGGCAGCGTGAACATAACATGCCAATCATGGCCTACAGTCCCCTTGCTCAAGGAGGCTCTTTAAGAAGACAGCTTTTAAACGATCCAACTATTCATGATATTGCCGACAAATACAATGTCCAACCATTACAAATCGCTCTTGCTTGGACCATCCGTTCGAATAACGTCATCGCTATTCCAAAAGCGGTTCAAGATGAACATGTTCTAGCAAATGCTGAAGCTGCAACAATTGAGTTTACTGAAGAAGATCTCATTAGAATTGATCAAGTATTTCCTAAACCTACTAGGAAAATGCCCTTGGATATTATTTGAAAATCCACTTTAAAAAAGGACTCTTGTTGGAGTCGCTGACAATCTAATAGGAATTTCAAAAAACTGTGTAGAATTTATTCCATACAGTTTTTTTATCGGGGAAATTTACTATCCTTATCGAATTATTCTCGCATCAAAACTCTATTTAGTTAGTTTTTGTTTAATGTTAATCGTTAAAAAGAGAAAAGGGACATACAAATATATGTCAGCTACACTGTAAGAAAGCGACTTCTTGTCGCACCATAATGTCTCTTAAAGGAATCAAGCAAAAAAATGAACCCATGCAAGAGAAGGGTTCGGAGTAGGATGACTTTTATCGGATATGCAGCTTCTTATACATCTTTGGCATACTAACGCTTTATTAGGAGACGAACGAGAAAAAAATGTATAAAAAGCGCATGTTTTATACATTTGCTCGTCCCTATAAAAATAGCCCAATTCGGTTCCATAAAAGCGATGATAGTAACTTCATAAAAGAAATAGTTAATTTTTATGTTGATATGAACTTCTTGCAATATCAAGGAATACTTGAATGACAGGCGATATCCACTTTCCTTTATGCCAAATCATCTGAGAAACAAAATTAATTTCTGTTAAATCTAAAGATAAAGAAACTAACTTACCTTGTTCAAGCTCGGAAGCAACAGAGATTTCAGGAAGAAAAGCAATTCCCATTCCCAGCATGGCACACTGTTTGATGGCTTCCACACTATCAAATTCAAGGGTTGTAAAGTCATTAGCTCCCTCACGAACAAGTAGTCGATCAAATGTTGTATGATATGTGCATCCTTTTTCATTTAATAAGAAAAACTCTCCTTGAATGTCATCAAAATCAACTTTGCTCTGACTTGCAAGGGGATGATTAGGAGCAACTAGGAGACGAAAGCTCTCTTCACGAAGAAGCTCAATATTTAATCCATTTGAATTTACAGGCTCCTCTAGTATAAATACAATGTCCGTTTTCCCTTCATAAATAGATTGTTTTAGGTCGTTAGAAGGTGTTGGACGGAAAATCACACGTACGTTAGGATATTGTTTCCTGAATTCATACAAAATGGCTGGAAGCAAATAAACACATAAAATTTCATTTGCACTAATGGTAATGGTGCCAGTCATGTTTTCACTATCATTCACATTATTTTTTGCTTCCTCAACATCATTTAAAATCCTTTCTACATATTTATAGAAACGTTCGCCAGCATCTGTTAATACAATTTGTTTGTTTAAACGATCAAACAGTTTTACCCCCAACTCTTCCTCCAAGGATTGAATTTGCATGGAAACATTTGAGGGAACATAGTTTAGAGCCTCTGCAGCTCGACTAAAATTCAGTGTTAGAGCAACCATTCGAAAAGTCACTAGTTGACGTAACTCCATCTGTTTTACTCCTTTCGAAAATACCCAATCATTCGTTCATTTTTTTACATGTACTTCATCATCTCATGATTACATTTTATTAACAATTTCAGATAAAAATATGAATAAGGTTGAGCCTATTCTATATCAATTTTGTGATTAAAAAAATAAAGCAAGAAGGCTATAGATTCATACTTCGTCTATAACCACCTTGCCAATTTTTTCATATAATTCCCTTTTAAAGCATTTTATTTCTTGTAAGAAATTCTATTTATAAGAACCTTTGATGACATTTCAATAACTAATTTTTATCTTTCAAACTTTATTATTCATCTTCTTTCTTTTCCAACCCTATCGTTACGAAAGTAAGAAGAACACCTAATAAAACTATAATAGAGGCAACCCAAGGTGTGTGATTTAACCCCATGATATCCGTAGTAAGTCCACCTACATATGAGCCTAATGCAATTCCTCCATTAAATGAAGCAATATTAAGAGATGAAGCAACATCTACAGCGCTTGGCACATAACGTTGAGCTAGGGTTAATACGTATGATTGTAATACAGGAACACTCATAAATGCTAACAGTCCCATAGCTACAACTGTAATAAGACCAACTACTTTAAACGGCGCAGTAAATGTGAAAATCAATAAAATAATAGCTTGTACAATGAACATATAAAGTAAAGCTTTAAGTGGTTTTCGATCTCCAAAACGTCCCCCGATAGCATTTCCAATTGCAATAGCTATACCGTATATAAATAAAATAATACTTACGTTCTTAGCAGCAATACCCATGATTTCCTGAAGAATTGGCGAAAGATACGTAAAGGTTACAAATGTACCACCGTATCCTAGAACAGTAACTGCTAAAACCAACAAGATTCTTCCGTTTCTTACTAACTTTAATTGATCTTTATAAGATGGAGGTGTTTCTGTTTTTAATTGTTGACTTGGAATTGCAATAGCGTTAAGAATAAGAGCAATTACACCAATAAATGCAATTCCGTAAAAAGGAAATCTCCAACCGAAAATATCACTGATATAGGTCCCTATAGGAGCACCAATGGCAGTAGCCAACGTGAATCCTCCAAATACAAATGCAATGGCACTTGCTTGACGGTTTTTAGGAACAAGACTTGCAGCAACCGTTGAACCTATAGCAAAAAACACACCATGTGCGAATGCTGATAGTATACGTCCTGTTAGTACAATACTGAAAGTAGGAGCGATAGCCGTTATAATATGCCCTATAATAAACAGAAAGATAACGGATAATAACACTTTTTTTCGTGAAATTTTAGCCGTCAGAGAAGTTAAAATAGGACCTCCTACAGCAACTCCTAGCGCATACATGGAAACAATTAATCCAGCTGTCGATGTTGATATAGTAAATTCCTTGGCGACAGCTGGAAGGACACCTACGCTTATGAATTCTGTGACTCCTACACCAAAAAATGTTGCGGCCAAAGCAAATAGTGCAAATGTGTTTCCCTTTGACTTCAGTAGTGAACGTTCATGTCCACTCATGTAAATACCTCCTAAGATGTGTTTGATTGATTTCTTATATAGAATAACATTGCATTACCATCAATAACAGTGAAGGTAATTGATGATAACATTCATTATTTTTGATGTTAAATGTTAAGTCGTTTTTGGACAGATAAAAAGAAATAAAAAAGTTTTTAAACTCTTGAAATTTGTATTGAATGATTCGTTATATGTAAAACTAAAGTTAATTTCTTCAAAGCGTATTTCTCTGCATATTAGATATATAAATTTGGTGTTTTTCTCCATAAAAATAGTGGATCTTTCATTTAATGAACAAATTATGACTCTAAGATGGTTACTTAATCGAGCTTGTTACTTCTTTTATTCCAGGTCAATATTATGTAGAAATTAGAGGGAAGAGGGATAGAATAGGTTGATACGGTATAACTTATATGATTTTCTTACGTCTTTTAGTAGGAGAAACAAAAAAACTTGCTTCAGGTGAAAAGTAAGTTAAAAGAAAGATAATTGATTTTATCCCTTTAGCGTTTTGAAACAAAATCAAATTCATAGTCCGTAAAAGTATATATTTTTTGTTCCTGTGATAAGTTATTTATTAGCTTAAAACATAATTTCGTTTACTTTTTTAATGTAACGAATCTGCTATCTAGCATATCATTATGATGTTTTACTATTTTAGAAGCTATATGCCCTTCTACACGTAGTACTCCAACAAAATTCAGTTTTAATCTCTCCATGTGTTGTCGCAACTAAAAAAGGGTCTCCATGACTTCTAAATCGTTTATAATGCTTCGAACAATAACCTAAACTCTTGTGTTTACCATTGCACCCTTCAACCTGACAAACGCTTTTTGTTTAGCTTTTCGGAAAAAAAGTGGATCCCAGTATTCAGTAGTACTTAGAATTTCGCGTGCTTTTGTAAAATATGCATACTTCATATCACTATAAATATTAATTTTACTTACGCCTAGTCGAATCGATTCACCAGTTGAATTCTTTACATTACATAAACTTCCACAATTGGTATAACAAACCACATTAAATCTGTTCGTTTAAAGCTCCAGGTTGCTTTTCATATTCTAGCCCGCTTGTGAACTGGGTCACTACATGTGTAAGTTCGTGCCCAATCACATCTAGTGAGTTTGTAAAACCCAACAAAAATAGTTCGCTGATTAATATATGATATTAATGATCACTAGTCATGACTCATGCCTCATAAATTGGATCTCCGTGAACTGATATTCTGCCTTTTGTTCATAATATTCCTTGAAAGGGACACTCTATACTCAAAATAAACTTCTATAGATTGGAGGCTGTCAGAATGAAGGTTTTATCAATGATCCAGCCGTGGGCAAGCCTTTTTGTCCTTAGAGAGGCAACATATGAAACAAGGTCATGGAGAACGAATTATCGGGGGCCACTTGCCATTCACACAAGTAAAAAAATA
>DATMFE010000089.1:0-2631 GCA_035556295.1 Ureibacillus sp. | reverse complement strand
ATGCTGCGAAGTAATGATCTCTTCAAGCTTTCCTTTTTGTTCATTTGTAAGAGATTGACTAACAGTATTAAACAGTTTCTTTTCAGCCATTGCCCTTGCCTCCCACACCATTCTTTCAAGTGTAGTAATAGCAGGCAGTATGATTTTGTTTTTTCTTAGAAAATCTATACATTCATGTAGTAGATGTATGGCATCGCCATTTTCAAAAGCTAATTGATGAAGATGCTTAAATGCTATTCGATATTCTCTTAGAGTAAAAGTTACAAAGTCGTATTCACTTCGAAGTTCTTTCAAATGATCCCAAAGTGTATTTTCTCTTTGAGGATAAAGACTAATAGAAGATGGAGTGGCACCGATTTGTTTCGATATATAATGTATGACTGATTCCGGGATGCTTTTGATATGAGTGTATGGCCAACCGGGATACCGAAGAACAGCTAATTGAACAGCAAACCCTAAACGGTTTTCTTCTCTCCTTCGCTTATTAACTATTTCTAAATCCCGTTTGGAAAAAGTGAAGTAGGTCCCCAATATCCATTCATCTTCAGGGATTTGCATAAAATCCTGCCTCTGTTCCAGTGTAAGCAATTCTCTACCTCTCGCAATTTTCATTCAGTATCATCCCATTTCCATAATTATTCAGTTAATTAGTTCAATTATATATCAATAGAGTGTACTCTATTGATACAAGTGTAGTAGACTGATAAAATCATAGTTAAGAGTGTCTCATAAGACTTGTCTCAAAAACGAGGTGATATTTTGCGAAAAATCGGTTATATACGTGTCAGTTCGACTAGCCAAAATCCTTCAAGACAATTTCAGCAATTAAACGAAATCGGTATGGATATTATTTTTGAAGAAAAAGTTTCTGGGGCAGCAAAGGATCGCGAGCAACTTCAAAAAATGTTAGAGGATTTACAGGAAGGAGACATTATTTATGTTACAGACTTAACTCGGATCACTCGGAGTACGCAGAACTTATTTGAATTGATTGATTTAATACGCAGGAAAAAGGCAAGCTTAAAATCACTCAAGGATACATGGCTAGATTTATCAGAGGATAATCCATACAGCCAATTCTTAATTACAGTAATGGCTGGTGTGAACCAATTAGAACGAGATCTTATCCGTATGCGTCAACGAGAAGGGATTGAGCTGGCTAAGAAAGAAGGGAAGTTTAAGGGTCGTTTAAAGAAATATCATAAAAATCACGCAGGAATGAATTATGCAGTAAAACTATATAAAGAAGGCGGTATGACTGTAAATCAAATTTGCGAAATTACTAATGTGTCTAGGGCTTCATTATATAGAAGGCTATCGGAAGGAAACAAATAGTTTGTCCTGATTCTATCAAAAGGTTTATTTTTTGATACCAACATTTTTAGGCATGAAATGTCGGCAATTATTATCTATTTTGTTTTAAAGTAAATATTGAAAGGGAGTAAACTTATGGATTGGCTAGAAAGAATGAACAATGCGTTAAACTACATTGAAAATAGCTTGAATGAAGAAATAGACTACAAAGAGATTGCAAAAGCAGCTAATTGTTCTGAGTTTCATTTTTCAAGAATGTTCTCTTCAATCTCAGGTATATCGCTATCAGAATATATTAGACGTAGACGGTTAACACTCGCAGCATTTGAAATTCAAAAAAGTGATATTCGGATCATTGATGTGGCAATTAAATATGGTTATGTTTCTTCTGATACTTTCTCACGTGCTTTTCAAAAAATGCATGGAGTAACCCCTTCCAATGCTCGTAATAGAGGGGTACAGTTAAAAGCCTTTCCCAGAATTTCCTTTCAAATTTCTATTAAAGGAGATACCGAGATGGAGTACAGAATTGAAAACCTTGATTTTGAATTAAGAATTGTTGGAAAAAGTAAGCCAGTAAAAACAAGCAGAGCATTTAAAACAATCCCTACGCTTTGGAACACTGCGAAAAAAGATGGATTTATGCAAGAACTAGTAGATATGTCATGGGAAAATCCAAAATGCACGCTTGAAAGCCTTCTGGGGGTTTGCGGAAAAGAAGCTGCCATAACAGATGAACAATTTTCCTATTTCATGGGCGTAAGATACGATGGGGAATCCCCAGAAAATATGGAGACGCTTATTATTCCCGCAAGTACATGGGCAGTTTTTCCGAACATAGTGGATGCATGGAAACGTTTATATTCCGAGTGGGTCCCTACCTCCGAGTATGAACTTGCAAATTTACCGTGTATAGAATGTTATTACGGTCCGAAGCATAAACCAAGACACGAACTCTGGGTCCCTGTTATCCCGAAGTAAATTACATATTCAGTAATAGAATGCTGTTTATGGAGTAACGAAAAAAGTATAGCTCTGGAATAAAGTTTGATCAAATTGATACTAATAACCTTGATAAACGAACAAAAAGAAAGAGCGTGTTTGAAAAAAAGATTGATCAAAACACGCTCTTAATATATTCAATTGAATCATTCATTTATAAAAAAGTTTGATCATTTCTGTGATCCTTCCTCCATTAAAGCGCCCGATTATGGAAGATTGCAAAATAAGATTTAGCTACAAAAGCAGAAGATTGAGCACTTCTAAACCTTCACCCCCATTGCTTGTTCTAAAAAGATAATAATACCTTCATCTATC